>JAISBH010000276.1 GCA_031266295.1 Oscillospiraceae bacterium
ACGAAGAGTATGATTTATGTACGCACTCCGCGTCGGTTATGGCGATGGAAGCGGACGAGGCCGTGCCGGCTATCGCGAACGCCATCGCGATACGATGATCGTCGAACGAACTGACCGCGCCGCCGTTAAAGCCTTCGGCGCGCGGTATGATAAGCGCGTCCGGCAGAGCAATCACAGGCATCCTAAGATTGTTGAATCCTTGAGCGAGCGCCTTGACGCGGTCACTCTCCTTCAGCCTCAGACGGGATATGCCCGACAGCCTCACTGGCTGACGCAGTCCGGCCGCAACGATGGCCATGATCGGGCATAGATCGGGGGTGCCAGAGAGATCGAGCGTCGTCGCTCCCAGTATCAGCGCGTCGATCAGCGCGGGAACCGCGCGGTCCGGCTGCCAGGAACGGGGCGACAATCCTTCTATCTTTATATCCGAACCCAACGCATTCGCGCCGTACCAGAACGCCGCGCCGGACCAGTCGCCCTCGACCGCGATGGGCGAATCAGGCGCATGGTACACCTGTCCGCCCGGCACGGTAAAACCGCCGCTCTCCTTGATTATATGTATGCCAAACGACTCCAGCGCCGTTATCGTCAGGTCGACGTACCCGCTGGATTCCAGCGGCCCGGACAATTCTATGCGGCTGTCCTGCGCAAGCGCGGGCAGCGCGAACAGCAAACCCGACACGAATTGGCTGGTGACGTCGCCAGGGAGAGTCCACAACCCGCCATGGAGCGATCCGGTCACGGTGAACGGCAGCTTGACATCCTTGCCAGAGTCTGCGCCGAACCGCGCGCCGTGCATCGTCAGTTGGTCAACCAGAGGCGCGATCGGACGCTCAGGCAGCCTACCCTCACCGATGAAGCGAACCGCCCTGCCCAGTGACGCGGCGACAGGCAGCATGAATCGCAGCGTGGAGCCGCTCTGCACGCAGTCGACGGTTGGTGCGACGGATGTGTCCGGCTGTTGGCTCATGCCGATAGGCTCGATCAGCACGCTCGATCCATCTCGCGTGAATCGCGCTCCAAGAGCGGTCAGCGCAGCGGCAGTCGCGTTGACGTCCTCGCCCGCCGCGTCCAGAGGCAACCCCGTCAGCGTCGTCGGACGATCAGCCAGTGCGGCCGCTATCAGCAGCCGGTGCGCGCATGACTTCGACGGCGGCGCAGCTACAGTCCCGCGCAGTTTACCGGGCCATACTACCGCGTTCATATCGTTTCCCCCGTGTCATTGGTTATTTTGTTAATATGCGCCCGTCAGCCGCAACCGGCACGAAACCAGCAACCCAGCTCCGCGTCGTTTACGCGCTTTAACTCACATTCGCCTATATCTCGAGGCACGACCAGCGTCGTTGTCGAACCCGCTCGCTTCTTGTCCAGCTTGGCTGTCGGCAGCAAATCATCCGCGGTTAAATCGCATTCGTGCGGCAAATTATTCGCCGTCATCGCCTGTCGGATTTCGCCGGATAATCCATCCCGCGCATAACCCATTCGCTCTGCCGCGCGCGTTATACGGTATAACCCGATCGCGACGGCTTGACCGTGGGTGAACGCGTGATCCGACACGATCTCGATCGCGTGGCCTATCGTGTGCCCTAGGTTCAGCAATTGACGAACGCCAGTGTCGCGCTCGTCAGCCTCGACGCATGAACGCTTGATCGCCAGGTTGCGTGCAAGCGTATCCTCCAGTTGATCGGCGCGGGCAGCGGTATCCGTGCTGGCCAGCCGGGCAAAGAGCTCGGGATCGGCCAGCACTGCGTGCTTGATCATCTCGGCGGCGCCTTCGGCCATAAGCGGCATGGGCAGATCACGCATCACGGCCGTGTCGCACAGCACCAGCGAAGGCTGCCAGAACGCGCCGACGAGGTTCTTGCCAGCGTCGAGGTTTACGGCGGTCTTGCCGCCTATCGAGGAATCCACCGCCGCCAGCAGCGTAGTGGGCAGCTGCACGAACGGTATGCCTCTAGCGTATACGGCCGCCGCGAACCCCGCCAAGTCACCGGTCACGCCGCCGCCTAGAGCCGCCACGCAATCCCCGCGTGTAAACCCATGCCGCGCCAGCGCGTTCAACACGCCGCCCAGCGTGGCCAGCGTCTTGCTGTGTTCCCCCGGTTCAAACGTGAACGCGGCGGTCTCGAATCCCGCGTCCTTATACGAATCCATCACGATCCGCCCGAAGAATGCGAATACTGTTTCATCCGATACGACCATAACGCGGCGGGGCGGCAGCACCTCGCTTGTAAGCCGCCCCGCGCGCGAAAGCAACCCCTCGTCCAGTACTACATCATATGATCTGGACGCGGTGATATGAATGGTTCTCACGCAAGAGAACCCATGGGATCCCACGGCTTGAGCGTGATCGGCTCCTGTTCCCAGGCCTGGAGCTGCGCCGCCGACAGGTATTTCTTGTTCACAACCACCTGATAGTTGTACTCGCCGAACCATTCGTCGGTCATGATGTAGTGCCCTTCCTGGCCGCTGTCCTTGCCCCAGCTGTTCTCCACCTTCCAGCGATTGGGTTTGCCGTCGATCAGGTTGACGCCCAGAAGAACCATCGCGTGCGTCATCACCGACTGATGGTAATCCAGCCGCTGCGCCTTATTCATATTGAACACGCTGCCCAGCGCCGACTCGTAATCGAACGTGTGCATACCCATTATGCCGTTTGTACGGCTAAGCAGCTTGCCCACGTCGCAGCCGAACCATACCGGCTCGTCGTCCGAGAGCTGCGCTATCGCCAGCGCCTTCTGCTCCTCGACCGGCAGATTGAGATACTTCACCGGCCGCCCGCCTTTGACGTTGCCCAGATATCCGACCGTAAACGTCTTATAGTATGGCTTATCCGCGGTCGGCGCGTTGATTATGCTGACATAATCCTCCAGTGCGCGGCCTATATACTTATCGAAAAACTCCTTGGGCGTGATCCCCAGATCACGGTGGAAGCCCTTGTCCTTATCCCGCGCCTCGAAGTCAAACCGTTCCGGCGGCTCTCCCACGCACAGGCACAGCAGCTTGTAAACCTCTGTCAGCATGGCGGCCTTTTGGGCGCGCAGCTCGTCCGTACCCGCGCCCTTAGCGCGCTGCTCACGCAGCGAGCACGCGAACTCGCGCAGTTTGTTTGTAATCAGCTGATTCATGGCTGACGTCTCGGAACTGTGGAATGTCTCAGGGTACACGCTCTTAGGCACTACGCCGTACTTCTCGGCCAGCGCGCAGAACATATCCCACTGTCCTCCGTCCTGAATCGGATCGCTCAACAGGTGCGCTATCAGGCGGCTGTCGGAGTCCTCGTCCAGCGTTTCCAGTATGCTTTCCAGGAAGTAATTGGATTTTTCCAGTTTATCCCAAAACATCGCCCACGCCTGGCTCAGCTCAAACGTCTCCAGGTTCAGCTTACGCATGACCTCCAGGCGCAGGGTGTTCAGCGCGGCGAACAGCCAGCAGCGACCGCTCTTCTTCTGTTCGGTTATCTTGCCCGTGGGTATCTCGATCGAAAACACCATCGGATTGTTTATTGTTTCGCGCGAATCCTCCGCCGCCGCCTCGGCGCCGTTCTTGATGATCGCGTTCATGCGGATACGGTTCGCGGGATCGGCGCGGAAGGATTCCTTCATCGACGCCAGGTTTTGCGCGCTGATTTCAACGGGCATGTCTGTTCCTCCTTAATAAGTTCGCGATTGGCTGCTCCCATAGGTATGTAACAATGGCCGCCGCATTCAAGCTTACCACAAAGCAGGTGATCATGTACAGGGTTTGCCACGGCTGCTCGCTGACGAACTGTGGGTTTTCCACAGCCTGATACGGCGGGAATCGCCAATCCGCGCGCAGTTTCACCGCCAGCCATTGATGCCATATATAGAACGCGTACGATACTCCGGACATCCAGCGCCATAACTTGTTCCCAAACATGAACCTGAACCCCGCGAACGCCCGCTCCGTCGTAATCAGCCACACCGCGCCCAGTGCCGTCAGCGGGAATCTAAGCGCAGCCTGGCCGATATGCAGACCGACGCGATCCCATGACAGGGATGATTGCAGGCAGACGATCCTCCATATGCAGAACATCGCGGCGCACGAGCCGAGCGTACATAGCGTGTGTTCGAGTACGGTTGACCGCTTGCTTCGCCAGCGCGCGAACAGCAGCGCCGCGAGCATCCCGTTAGCGTATACGTCGGCGAATGACGGCAGCTGGTTCACCCACAGCGTCAAGTCGGGGATCGTGCGCCATATCGTCAGGCGGTAGGCCCAGCCTATCGCGGTCATAATCGTATACGACGCAACAGGCCGCCTATCGAACGCCTTGGCCGCGAGCGGGAACAGCACGTACGCCTGCGCCTCGACCCCGACCGTCCACAGCACGGCGTTCAGCCGCGAGTGCTGATATGTCTTTTGGAACCACGTTTGTGTAAACGTTAGGTATGGCGCCAGGTCGCTCGCTATATCGCGCGCACCGTGATACTCACCGCCGGGTATCGCGAAAAACAGCAGCGGCACAAACACGCCCAACAGATATCCCGGCAGTATTCGCGCGGCGCGTTTCGCAAAGAATTCTTTTGTCGAAGGCCGGGGTAGTCCATCCAGTTTCGCTCGCGCGTACGGCAGGTACAATAAAAATCCGCTGAGCATCAGCATTATATCGACAAATATGTAACCTGTGCGCAGCAGAGGCAGCAGCGTGAACGTTCGTGCGCCGATATTGAAGCTTAACTCCAGCCACGACTGCTGCCAGAAATGGTATAACGCTATTATCAGTACGCAAAGCGCGCGAAGACCGTCCGCCGCCATCAGGCGCGGGGTGTTGGCGCGCTTAGTATCAGTTGGATTCACTGATGCTTCCATGAGGCTATTTTACTCATAATTTGGGGATTGTTC
>JAISBH010000289.1 GCA_031266295.1 Oscillospiraceae bacterium
ACCCTGCGAAGGGCTATCCGCCCTTTCGAAACCTGACCAGGCTTCGCCTGGACCATCGTGATACACAATCTACCGGCTTCGGATTGCCGGTTGTACCTGGATAGTCTGTTACGGAACGCAACCGGTTCCCTCGTTCCCTCGTTCCAAGCCCCCGGGGAGGTCGGGAGGGGGATCGCAATTGAGCGTAGCGAGGGTGCGCAGCGCACTTCCCGAAGGCGCGGATGCGCCGCGTCCCAGACCCTGCGAAGGGCTATTCATCGGTTTCGGCCAATCGACCATTTCCGATAGTCTGTCTCGTAACGTAACCGACAACCCTCATCGCCCCCCTAGGGGGAGATGTCGCCGCAGCGACAGAGGGGGTTCCCCTAAGGCTCCAGCAATTTTAAACTTTGAATTGCTGGAGCGGCGTATGAACGTATTGACAAAAATCTGCAGCTGTTCTACACTGTTCGCGTAACTAATGGCTTGCCTGTGCGCGCGAGAGCGCCGACGCGGTAGACGCGTCGAGGGAACTCTGATGCGAATTCGGGGCTATCCCAGTAACCGTGATGCTGACGAAAGAGCGATGGCCACTGTTTCCACCAACGTGAAACGGGAAGGCGCTCCTGTAGGATGAAGCTAAGCCGGGAGACCTGCGCAGGGTTTGTTTTCCTCTGGGATTGGGGTCTGCCGTGCTGATAGTGGGCGCAAGCGTAGCTTGTGTTCGCTTGTCGCCGCCCCTTTCGTTGAGGGGGCGGCGTTTTGTTTGGGGAGGGTGGTTCGAGTGAGTGGTATGCTGCATCTGTATACCGGCGATGGCAAGGGCAAGACGACCGCGGCGATGGGGCTGGCGCTGCGGGCATTGGGTCACGGACGGCGCGTACTCGTCGCGCAGTTTATGAAGAACGGACGTTCGGGTGAGCTGGAAGCCCTGCGGCGATTCAAGAACGCGCGCGTCGTCGAGATCCCGCCAACAAAGAAGTTCACATTTCAAATGACGGACGACGAACTGGCCGAAGCGAAGCGGCAGCAGTCCGTCGCGCTGGAATCGCTAATCGGTTTTGTCGAGGACGAGAAGCCGGATATGACGATACTCGATGAACTGGCCATTACCGCGCACACAGGACTGGTCGGAAACGCCGACGCGCTGCGCCTGATAGACGTAGCGCTGCAATATGGCGAGGTGATCGTGACTGGACGCAACGCGCCGCCCGCGATTATGGATCGCGCCGACTACGTTACCGAAATGGTGAAGCGGCGGCACCCGTATGACAGCGGCGTACAGGCGCGAAAGGGCGTCGAGTGGTGAAAGGCAGCGACTGTTTATCGAGTGAGTTTATAAAGGCGATTTATAAAATCGCTCCATTGAACAGATTTGCAAAGAGGATTCATAAAGGCGTTTTACTAAGGCCTGTTCGAAAAAGATTCGCGCGGTCCACCGCCGCGCAGATCGATAAAATCAAGGAGGTTTTCCAATGAAATCCAATCGTAGCCGTATTCAATCGCTCCTGCTGGTTCTGCTGCTGGTTTTGTCAGCGGCGTCGTTTGCGCAGGCTGAATCCGCCTCAATCGACGTAGTCGATATGACGGGCCGCGCAATCCATTTGGACGCGCCCGCGACCAAGATTGTTGCGCTAACCCCCTCTGACTGCGAGATACTGTACGCGCTGGGCGCGGGTGATACCCTGGTCGGACGGGGCACATACTGCGACTATCCGCCCGAGGTGCTGGATGTGGCCGTCGTGCAGTCCGGCTCCACAATCAATTATGAAGAGATCGTCGCACTGGAGCCGCAGGTCGTGCTGATGAGTACGATGTCGCAGACAGAGGAGCAGGCCGCGCTGCTAGAGTCGGCGGGGATCACGGTGGTCGTCAGCGACGCGCAGGATATCGCGGGCGTATACACCGTCATTGAATTGATCAGCGCTGTGGTCGGCAGAGAAGAGGAAGCGGTCAACGTCATCGACGGCATGAAGGATGCGTTCGCCGAGATTGCGTCCAAGTCAGTCGCCGGCGATAAGACGGTGTACTTCGAGGTATCGCCGCTGCAGTGGGGACTATGGGTCGCTGGAGACGGCACGTTCATGGATGAACTCGCCTCGATGGTTGGGCTGAACAACGCGTTCGCCGATGTTTCAGGCTGGGGTCAGATCTCCGCCGAGCAGGTTCTGGAGCGCGATCCGGATTATATCGTGACCATAACGATGTACTACGGCGAAGGCCCGACGCCTGTTGAGGAGATTGTCGGGCGCGACGGATGGCAGGGATTGAAGGCGGTGAAAAACGGAACGATCCTCAACGCCGATTCCAATGAAATATCCCGCCCCGGACCGCGTCTGACCGACGCCGCAGCGACGCTGTATTCGTTCGTTTACGGGGAATAAGGCCATATAATGCGCGATCGATCCGAGGTTTTTCGGGGCCACGAGTATGCGGTATTCTCCGCCGCCGCGCTGGCGGCGATGCTGTTATGCGTGTGTGTCGGCAGCGTGCGAGTGCGCGCCGCCGACGCGCTTGTTGTTATCTGGAACTCCATATGGAATCTGCCGATACCGGAGGGTATCTCCAAACCCATTATCATGTCGGTGAGGCTGCCGAGGGTGCTGTGCGTCGCGCTGTCTGGCGCGACGTTGTCGCTGTGCGGCGCCGCGATGCAAGGTTTGCTGCGCAACCCGCTGGCCGACGGTTCGACGATGGGTGTATCGGCCGGTGCGTCGCTGGGCGCGGTGATCGCGCTGGCGTTCGGCGTGAGCGTGCCGGGACTGCCGTTCGCCGGAACGATGGTGATGGCGATGCTGTTCGCGTTCCTGTCGCTGGTGATGATACTGACACTGGCCTATCGGCTGGATCGCTCGATGTCAACGAATACGATACTGCTGATCGGCGTGATATTCTCCATGTTCGCGACCAGCGGCATCAGTCTCATCTCAGCGTTCGCGGGCGAGCGGATCAAGACGATAATGTTCTGGACAATGGGTTCTCTGGCTGGGAGCACTTACGCCAACGCGCTGGTTTTGCTGGGCGCGCTTATCGTATGCGGCGCGGTGATACTGTCCCGCGCGCGAGAGTTGAACGCTTTCGCAATCGGCGAGGACAACGCGCGCACGATCGGCGTCAACGTGAAGCGCGTCAAGCTGGTTATTCTTATATCGGTATCCGCGCTGATCGGTGTGTGCGTGTCCGTCGGCGGAACGATCGGTTTCGTTGGCTTGGTGATGCCTCATATCGCGCGGATGATCGTCGGCCCGAATCATCACCGCCTCCTGCCCGCCAGCCTGTTCGGCGGCGCGGTGTTCCTGATGCTGACGGATCTGTTGGCGCGCGTAATCATCCGGCCGCTCGAACTGCCCATAGGCGTCGCGACCTCGCTGATCGGATCGGTTGTATTTATATACATATTCGCTAAGACGAGGGCGGTGAGATAATGCTGGACGTGCGGTATCTGGGCGTCCGATACGGCAGTAAATCAATATTGCGCGGTATCGAGTTCGCGCTGCGCGAGGGACAGTGGCTGATGGTCGCTGGGCCGAATGGCGCGGGCAAATCCACATTGATCAGCGCAATCTCACAAAGCGCGCCATACACGGGAACAGTATTAGTAAGCGGCAAGGACGCAAGGCGCATGAAGCCGCATGAACTGGCGCGCCAGATAGGAGTATTGTCCCAGCAGCACACGGTGGGGTATGCGTTTACGGTCGAGGAAGTGGTGTGGATGGGCCGTTACGCCTACTCCAGCGGGTGGCCGCCGTCCTCGCACGCGGGGGATACTGAAAGCGTGCTGTCCGCGCTGGAGCAGGCGGGACTCACTCATTTGCGCCGCCAGTCCGTGCTTACACTCTCCGGCGGCGAGCTGCAGCGGGTGTTCCTCGCGCAGATATGGGCGCAGGATCCGGGCGTACTGCTGCTGGACGAGCCGTCGAATCATCTTGATCTGCTGTATCAGCAGCAGACGTTCGAGCGCATCGGTCAATGGCTGAAAACACCGGGGCGCGCCGTTCTTTCCGTCGTGCACGACTTGAGCTTGGCGCTAGCGTACGGCACGGAGGTGCTGCTGCTAAGCGGCGGCAAGGCGGCTGCGTACGGTGCGGCGCGGGATGTGCTCTCAAGGGACACGCTGCGCGCGGTATACGGCATGGATGTATATGCCTGGATGCAGGGTATGTTGGGACAATGGCGGGACGCGGCGCATCCGCGCCTTCGGGAAGGGGATTGAGATCCCCCTCCCGACATCCCTCGGGGCTTGGAACGGGGTGACGGGGGACGACGGGGTTAACCCCC
>JAISBH010000305.1 GCA_031266295.1 Oscillospiraceae bacterium
GGGAACGAGAAGTTCGTTTCGCGCGTGATCAACCAGCTGTACCGCAGCGGCGCGAAGGTCATATATGAGTCGATAGCCGAGGTGCACGTCTCAGGCCACGCCTGCCGCGAAGAACTGAAGCTGATGCTGACGCTCACCAAGCCCAAGTATTTCGTACCTGTTCACGGGGAGTACAGGCATCTATGCCTGCACGCCGACCTGGCGCGCGAGGTTGGGATATCGAAAGACAACATAGTGATACCCGATCTGGGCGACGTGATCGAGATTGATAAGCAGGGTATTCGCAAGGGCGGCGTTGTGCCCACAGGCAGCGTGCTGATCGACGGACTGGGTATCGGCGACGTGGGTAACGTGGTGCTGCGCGATCGCAAGCATCTCTCGCAGGACGGCCTGATCATAATCGTGATGGCTATTGAGAAGGAATCCGGTATGCTCGTTTCCGGCCCGGACGTGATCTCGCGCGGGTTTGTGTACGTGCGCGAGGCCGAGGAATTGATGGAAGGCACCAGGAACGTCGTGCGCAGCATACTGTCGAATTATGACCGCGTCGAGCAGAGCGATTGGGCGCATATTAAGAACAAGGTCAAGGATGACCTGCATAAGTATCTGTACGATAAACTCCAGCGCAATCCGATGGTGCTGCCGATCATAGTGGAAATATAAGGAAAGACGCGGCCCCTCTGTCGTTTATTGGCGGCGGAGGGGTTTCTTGTATTATCAAGGCGGGATATAGCGGAACATAATCCGCGACACAACCGTTAATTATAGGGAGGGATTCATTCATGGATTCAAACATTACAGCGCCGCTTAACGCGCTGCTCGACGCGCTGCGCGCCAGCGAGACGGTGCGGACCGTTCAGCGAACGAGGCAAGCCGCCTATGAGGACGAAACCAACGCGGCGTTGCTGAAAGAATACACACGGCTGCAGGGAGCGCTGCAGCGCGGAATGCTTTCCGGCAATCAGCCTCCGGACGAGGATATGCGACGGTTTCAGCAGATTGCGTCGCTGCTGATGCTTAACCCTGACGCGCAGGCGTACATGCTCTCTCAGATAAAGGTGCAGCAGATGCTGGCGGAACTGTTCCAGGCGGTAACGGGCGCGGCGGGCGTGCCGCTGAACGATTTGATAGGAGCTAATTGATGGCATTCCGAAGGGCATTCCGAGGACAGCGTGAACGGACGCCGGTGGATTGGGACGCGCGGGCGTTGAAGGAAGCGCGCTCCTATGGCTTCTTTTGGTACGATTGGATGTGGAGGCTGATAAGGCCGGCGTTGATACTGATATGCGCTGTGCTGATACTGGGCGGAGGCGTGGCGATCGTGGGCAATAGACTGTACCGCCAGTTCGTGATGCCGGCCGACCCGTACGACACACAGACGCGGCAGTTTGTCATAGAGTCCGGCAGTACGCTGACGAGCGTGTCCAGGCAGCTGGAGAACGAGGGATTCATCCGCAATCGCAGCGTGCTCAAGTATATGATGGATTTCCAAGGCCTAAGCTCCAAGGTGCAGGCGGGCGCGTACCAGCTGTCCAGGTCGATGACTATCGACCAGATCATCCAGCAGCTGACCACCGGCGACGGCAAGCCGCTCACACGCAACATCACCGTGATACCCGGCTGGACCATAGAGCAGATAGCTAAAGACTTCGCGGACAAGGGGATCATCCCCAACGCTGAGTCGTTCATGGCAGCGTGCAAGACGGGCGAGGACTTCGCGGACTATTATTATATAAACGAGCTGTTGGGGACGCCGATGATCAACCAGCGCAAGTATGTGCTGGAAGGGTACCTGTCTCCCAACACATACGAGGTGTATCTGACCGCCAGCGTCAACGACGTCATCCGGCGGCTGCTGTCGCAGGTGGGAGCCGTGTTCACCGATCAGATGCGCGAGCGCGCGACCGCGCTGGGATTTACGGTTGATCAGGTGATAACCCTGGCCTCAATGATCGAGAAGGAGGCCAAGGCGGGTTCCGATTTCGCGAGGGTATCGGCGGTGTTCCATAACCGACTGGACGCGAATATGCGCCTGCAGTCCGACGTCACGGTCAAATACAGCACCGGATCCGAAAAGATGGCTCTGGACAACGAGCTGAACCAGATCAGCGGATACAACACATACCTGAATACCGGTCTGCCCATCGGACCGATCTGCAACCCATCCCAAAGGGCGATCGACGCCGCGCTGAACCCCGACCAAACCTTTATCACCGATAAGTATCTGTACTTCTGCAGCAAAGAGCCTGACAACAGTGAACTGTATTTCTCAAAGACGCTTGAGGAACATAGCGCGGCTGTGGCGCTGTACAGGCCGCTGTGGATTGAGTTTGACAGGAATAGGGGTTTACAGTGATTCAATAATGACGTTCACGGCGGCGCATCAAAAGAAAGTCTCCCGCCTTGCAGCGGAGACTTCCTTTATAAAGTGGCTGGGGAACTAGGATTTGAACCTAGACAATACGAGTCAGAGTCGTAGGTGCTGCCGTTACACCATTCCCCAACGACTTACAGGCCTATTATACCCAGTTTCACGGAAATGTCAAGAGTGAAGTGCGAGACTGTTAAAATTTTTACCTCAGTCGGCTACAATATCAGCTGCCACTCCGCTTTCCCCAGCGCAATTGATATTGCAGTCGACCATCCCCCCCGCGAGCTATGCCACGCCGCATGATACAACATGCCTTAGCTGCATAACTTCACACAGACACACTTCCCTTTATAATCTTTTGCGCGTCTATAACTGGTAACTCGTTAAGCTGTGGATACCCCATGACGATCCAGGCCGGATCGCTTAGCGTGTACTGGCCAAACCGTTTTAGCGCCTCCCGCGCTATACCATCCGTCTGATGCCGCTGGCAGTATAGTCTGGATCCGCCATAGGTTATGGTTAGCTCCCAAGGTCTGCCGTCGGTCGCATTTGCCAGCTTGCGCAACCGCGCATGATACGCCGGTTGCTTACTCGAGCGATAATCGACCGCCTTAATCGCCGCGTTCGCCGGGCAGATGTGAGTAACCTGCATGTCGTCTTCCTTCTTTCGTCAAATTTAGTTCGCAGCCTTGCGCATTTCGACCACCCCGCCGATCATCTGGCGCTTTATACCAGTCGACTTGACCGACTCATACTGCCGGAGGTTGTTTACTTTGCGAAGGCGGCAGATAGTTTCCATAAATTAACACATCGCTTTCTGGGAACTTCTCCGTTCCGGTTGCGTTTATAATTATACACCGTTTAGTGGATTATTCAAGTGACTATACGCCTTTATGGTGGTTTATTTTTTCACGCCGTTCCCTTATATTTCAAGATATGAATGCATCAATGCTAAAGAAGTTTCGCAAGGAAATCGGCTATACCCAAGAGCAGGTGGCCGAATACCTATCTGTAGCGAAGCAAACGTATCAGCGCTATGAGGCTAACGAACGAGAGCCAAATGTAGATACGCTTGTACGGCTCTGCGACTTGTTTGATTGTACTCTTGACCAGTTGGTAGGGCGCGATGATTCTCCCGACCGTAATATTAAGCCGCGCCCTGAGCCGCTGTACCCAGAAGGCTTGCATAGAAAAAGTATGCCTGCGTCTGTTGACGACCTTATTAAACTCATCGACGGCAGGATCATGAATCAATTGAGTGTGGAGGTGAATAATGGCACAATCAATACTATTGGTCATGTCGTAAATCCAGAATAACGGCGACGCTCAACCGAATTACACCGCTGTTGTGTCGGCGCGCTTACCTTTTAGCCATGTGTTCGGCGAACCGGAAACATATCCGCCCCAGCGTCATAAACTGAACAAGGATTCTATATATACTCTGTACCGTTAGGATTTTATGATTAAGTGCGTTGAGAGGATGCAACCGAACATGGCGCGCCACGCCTATATGATAATGGCCCACACCAACTTCAGCCAGCTTAAGTTGCTGCTGATACTTCTAGACCATCCGGATAACGACATCTACGTGCACATAGACATGTATGTACGCCGGGCGCCTCTGAACGAGCTGGCCGCCTGCTGCCGAAGCAGTCCGGTGCTGTTCACGCGCGAGGCGTATATCCGCTGGGGCAAGTACTCAATGTTCGAGGCGGAGTTGGCGCTGCTGCGCAAGGCTACCGAGACGGAGCACGCGTATTACCATCTAGTATCCGGCATGGATATGCCGCTTAAAACACAGGATGAGATCCACGACTTCTACGCGAAGAACGGAAACATCGAGTTTGTAGCGGCAAGGGAATACAATGAACCCAGCGCTGCGCTGGATCGATTGATCAAGAAGGCCGCTTCCATGGGAATGCGTGGCTTCAAGGTATATAAGGGCAGCCAATGGTTCAGCATTACGCATGAATTCGCGGTATTCCTGCTCAAAGAGGAACCGACGATAAAGGCCCTGTTTGAAAACTATTACACGCCGGATGAGAAATGCGTTCAAACGCTGCTGATGAACTCCCGTTTCAGGAGGCGATGGTCGGGCGCTCAGGAACGTCAGTTTCCCAGCTGGAACATGCGCTTGATTGAATGGCCTTCCACGCGCAACTGGGAAAGCCCGCACCCAAAGGTGTTCACGATGGCGAACCTGGATCAGCTGACATCGTCCGCGTGTCATTTCGCGCGCAAATTTGATATGTCTGTCGACACTGATATAATCACCATACTGGCGCGCCGCCTGGTAGGTCAGTCGGCGGAACCGTCTAAACGGCCGGAGCCGAATATGCCGCCGACGCTCACGCATGACACGCCGCCTACGTCGAAACCGTCAGCGCCGCCACGACCGGCTCACTCCCCATCAGCGATTAATTTCGAGCAAGCGGTCAGCGCGATCAAACACAAGCGGCAATGGCGCAAATCGCGTCGGCCAGTTCCTCTACCGTCAGCACGCCGAGAGGTACAGGTACGCCGCGATCCTGCAACAGTGCGGCCACCTGCGTCGCTTGAGGCGCGGCAAGGCCAAGCTCCTCGAGACGCCGCGTCT
>JAISBH010000105.1 GCA_031266295.1 Oscillospiraceae bacterium
CAAGATAGAGCACGATCTTCTCTACCGGGGCGGTGGACCGATATTCTATAAAAAGCTCGACTATAAGCTGGACTTGGACAACCAGGCGCGCGACCGCGACCGCTCAAGCGTTGACACCAGCATCGAGGGATTGGGCATGTACGCGCTGAAGGCGTCAAAGGCGCTGCCGGGCGACGTAATCGTGCTCTCGTCCGTATCGGGACGCACGCCGAAGGTGGTCGATCTGGCGTGGGAAGCGAAGAAGTTTGGCATGAAGGTGATAGTGTTCACGTCGATGGAGTACGCGCGCGCGGTCGAGCCGGTGCACTCCAGCGGCAAGAAGCTATACGAGATGGCCGACATCGTGCTGGATAACTGCGCGCCCGCCGCAGAGGCCATGCTGGAAGTCGAGGGTATAGAGGCGCGCTATGCCGCCGCGTCGGGCATAGCTTCCGACTATATACTGTGGAGCATGACGTCCGTCGCCATTGAGGAGCTGCTCGCGAAGGGGATCGTCCCCGGCATCCTCAAGAGCGCGAATTTCCCCGGCGGCAATGATTATAACAAGACCGTCGTCGAGCCAAACTATACCAAGACGGGTTATTAATAACGCAATAACGGCGGAACGGCGATAGAACAGTAAAAGAACGACCGCAGAATAGAAGGTAACTTAGTTATGACGGAACTGCTGTACGAAACCCTCGTCATCCCATCCGCGTCGCTGGGCAAAGAGAATCCGCTGCCCGACCTCAAGTCCAAGCAGGACGCGCACGCCTCGATCGAGACGGACGAGACTATCTCCGCCGATGAGTCGCGCTATATGGGTTGGGGCCGCGTTAACGGCATTCTGCCCTACACGCTGCTGGACGGATATAACCGCAGGAAGGAACCGTCGAACCGCAAGGCGATTATACTGCGCAACGATTATATTGATGCAACGTTTATACCGCAGTGGGGAGGGAGGCTCTGGTCGCTCGTGGATCGTACGACGGGCAGGGAGCTGCTGCACCGCAACCCGGTGTTCCAGCCGTGCAACCTGGCTTTGCGCAACGCGTGGATATCGGGCGGCGTCGAATGGAACTGCGGCGTTATCGGTCACACACCGTACACGGTGTCGCCCGTGTTCGCCGAGGTGATAGAGCCTGAGAACGGAGCGCCCATTCTGCGCATGTACCAGTATGAACGCGTACGAGACATCGTCTACCGCATTGAGGCAGTACTGCCGAACGACTCGCGCCAGCTATTCATCCATGTGCGGATCGACAACGCCAGCGACCGCGATACCGCCGTTTACTGGTGGAGCAATATCGCGGTTGACGAGCGTCCCGATACGCGGGTGATCGTCCCGGCGGATCGGGCGTACCGGTTCGACTACACCAAGAAATTGAGCAAGGTGCCCGTACCCTATTACGGCGATCTGGACGCCAGCTACCCTGCATCGCTGCCTCACGCGATGGATTTCTTCTATGACATACCGGAGGGTCAACGCCGCTGGATAGCGGCGGTCGGCGGCGACGGTTATGGGTTGGCGCAGACCTCGACCGATATGCTGCAGGGTCGCAAGCTGTTCGTCTGGGGTCAGAACGCGGGCGGCAAACGCTGGCAGGAATTCCTGTCCGTAGAGGGCAGCCGCTATCTGGAGATACAGGCGGGGCTGGCTCATACCCAACTGGAACACCTCCCTCTGGAAGGCAGCGGCCGCCGTGAGTGGACGGAGGCATACGGCCCGATTCAGATCGACCCGGAGACCGCACGCGGCGACGACTGGCACGCAATGACCAAGGCTGTCGAAGACGCGCTGGAAACCGCTCTGCCGCGGACGCGCGTCGAAGCGACGCATGAAGCGCTCACCGAGGGACTGCCCGGCCAACGCGGCAAGCTGATCCAGAAAGGCGGCGGCTGGGGTTCGCTGGAGCAGGTATTGAGGTGGTCGGATTTCCACGCGAACGGTCTGCGATTCTTGGCCGACTCCATGACGGCGGAACAGCGTGAATGGCAGGATCTGGCGCTACTCGGCGCGCTGCCCAACCGCGACATTCTCAACCCGCCGACGGCGTACCAGATTAGCGATCAGTGGCTGGAGAGGCTGAACGCGTCGGTAGAAACTGAGTCGGGAGATCACTGGTTCGCGCGCTACCATCTAGGCGTGATGTACGCGTACCGGTTCGATAACGAGAGAGCGGAATCGCAGTTCAAGCGCTCGATGGAGCACGCGCCCAATCCATGGTCGGCTCGCTGCTTGGCCGTGCTGAGCTCCCGCGCGGGCGACGTTCAAGGCGCGGCCGATCTAATGCTGGAGGCGTTGACGCTGGCTGGCTCAAGCCCAAGCAAGCCGCTGGTCATCGAGACGCTTACCGCGCTCAACGAGGCCGGACGTTACGCCGATACAAACCACGCGGCTCAATCGCTACCGAAAACCGTCGCGTCGCTGGGCCGCGTGAAGGCGCTCCGGATTAAAGCCTTGCTTGAGCTGGGCGAGACCGCCGAAGCCGAACGCGTTCTGCGCGGTAACATCGAGCTGACCGACGTCCGCGAGGGCGAGATATCGCTGTCCGATCTGTGGAAGCGTTTGTGCGAGGCAAAGGGCGTAACGCTGGAGGAAAATCCGATGCCGGCGCGGCTGGACTTTCGCATGAGGAACGAGTAAGATAAACATACGCTATCGAAGATGTGGCTCAACTTGATAGTTGAGCCATTGTTTGATTTAATAATTATTCGTCTAGGGGGCATCGCTTATGCCAAGGACCGCGCCCAAACGCATCGCCGCGACCGTTCTTAACGCGCTCAAGGGCGGCGTCGTTCCGCGCGTCGGACTAGAGTACATCGCCGTCGGTCGCGCGCGGGAGATAGACGCCCTCCTCAAGGATACGGAGATCATCCAGGACGGCGGCGCGGCGTGCCGCTTCATCGTCGGGCGATACGGCAGCGGCAAGTCTTTCCTGCTCCAAACCCTGCGCAACTACGCGATGGAGCGGGGTTTCGTTGTAGCTGACGCCGATCTCTCCCCCGAACGCCGGCTGAGCGGTACACAGGGACAAGGCGTCGCCACATACCGCGAGCTGATGCGCAACATCTCCGTCCGCGTCAGCCCCGACGGCGGCGCGCTGTCCATGATACTGGAGAAATGGATCTCCGGCATCCAGCAATCCGTGGCGGATGAAGAGGGTGTCGGCGAAGACCAAAGTTACGCGTTCGAATCGCGCGTGCGCAAGCGCATCATGTCCGTCGGCTCCGAACTGGAGGGCATGGTCAACGGCTACGACTTCGCGAAGGTGATTCTGCTGTATTGGCAGGCTTACCGCGACGGCGATGATCACACTCAATCCAACGCGCTGCGCTGGTTCCGCGGCGAATACACATCGAAGATGGAGGTACGTCATGACCTGAACGTGCGCACCATCATCGACGACGAGAATTGGTATGAGGCGCTGAAACTGTTCTCCGCGTTCTTGGTTCACGCGGGATACAAGGGGCTGCTGGTTTTGATCGACGAGGTGGTCAACCTGTTCCGCATCCCGTTCCGCGTCACGCGCCAATACAATTATGAGAAACTGCTGTCGATGTACAACGACGCGCTACAGGGCAAGGCCTCCCACCTCGGGTTGATATTCGTCGTAACCCCGCAAGCGCTGGAGGATACCGAGCGCGGCATATTCAGCTATGAGGCGCTGCGCTCGCGCCTGACCGAGGGACAGTTCGCCGACTCAGAGGTGCGCGACCTACTCGCGCCAATCATACGCATCAGCCCGCTGTCATTTGAAGAAATGTACGTATTGATGGAGAAATTAGCGCGGCTGCACATGGATCTTTATGGCTATGAGCGCGAGATCACGCAGGACGAGTATATCACTTTCTTAAAGGCGGAGTATGAACGTATCGGCGCGACGACCCACATCACGCCGCGCTCGGTTATCCGCGATTTCGTAGAGATACTCAATCGGCTATACCAATACCCCGAGCAGACCGTCGCCGACATCGTCGCCGCTAAGGACGCGCAGTTCACAGTCGATGACGAGGCGCCCGATGATGTGGATGGATTCGCCAATTTCTCGGTATGACAGATGAACCATAATGATAAATAATGAATAATGATCCATTCTATCGCCTCGCTCCCGCCGTGCAGGAATTCATCCTGCGCAGCGGATGGAACGCGCTGCGCGCGGTTCAATCCGCCGCCATCGGCATAATACTCGACACCGACGACAATCTGCTGCTCGCGACCGGCACCGCCTCAGGCAAGACCGAGGCGGCGTTTATGCCCGCCATTACATCACTGCTCAATAAGCCGGCACGCTCCGTCGGCATCCTGTACATCTCTCCGTTGAAGGCGCTGATCAACGACCAATTCGATCGTATAGGTTCACTGTTGTCCGAAACGAATATTCCCATATGCAAGTGGCACGGCGACGCGTCCGAGTCGCGCAAGCGGCGTGTAGTCGGCAACCCGCGCGGGGTGCTGCAGATCACGCCCGAATCGCTGGAGGGACTGCTAGACCGCGACGGTTCGACCGGACGCGCGAACGGCTGCGCACGGATGTTCGCCGACCTGCGTTTCGTCATAATTGACGAGGTTCACGCGTTCATGAACGGGCCGCGCGGCATACAAACGCTGTGCCTGCTGGAGCGGCTGCAGCGTTTGATCGGTCACATTCCGCGCAGGATAGGGCTGTCGGCCACACTGGGCGATACCGTCCCTGCCGAACGCTGGCTTAGCATGGGCACGGACAGGCGGTGCGTCACGCCGCGCGCGCAGGACGCCGCGAAGAGGATCAGGCTGGCCATGTTTGAGTATGAGCAGGAGGAGCCGCCAGCGCCTTTCGCGGCGGACGGCGAACCCGCTCAATCCGCGCCGCGAATGCTGAACGTCCGGCCCACGCAGTTCTACGAGGATCTCTACCGCTTCACGCTGGGCAAGAAGGCCATCATATTCGCGCGTTCACGCGCCGACGTCGAGGAGGCGGTGCTCAACCTGCGCGGCGTCGCGAAGTCTCACGGCACTCCCGACATATATCGCGCGCACCACGGCAGCATATCCGCGTCGCTGCGCGAACAAACCGAACGCGAGTTGAAGGCCAGTGAGGGCGGCATGGTGGTCGCCGCGACGATCACGCTGGAACTGGGTATAGACATAGGCGAGCTGGACATGGTTGTGCAGTTGGACGCGCCATCGACCGTGTCGGCGTTCGTGCAGCGGCTGGGGCGATGCGGCCGCAAGGGACAGCGCGCGGAGCTGATGCTCTTTCTGACGGGACGGCTGGACCTGCTGCCGCTTATAGGCGGAGAGTATAACCATGGCAACTATCGCGCTGGCGGCTATATCTCCGGCGGATTTGATTGGTCGCTACTGCGATCGATAGCGTCGGTTCAGCTGTACATCACCGAGAAATGGGTTGAGCCTCCCGACCTGCCCCAGGCCCCGTACGCCCTGCTGTATCACCAGACTATGGCGCATCTGCTGAGTTTCGGAGCATGCGAGCCTTCCGCGCTGGCGCGCGCCGCGCTCACCCTCGCGCCGTTCGCAGGGATCACGCGGACTGCGTATCAAACGCTGCTGCGCCACTTGATCGACGTCAACCACCTCGCTCGCACCGAAGAGGGCCTGTTGATGATCGGCGCGGCAGCGGAACCGATTGTGTCGACATACCGATTCTGCGCGGTGTTCGAGTCGCCAGAGGAATACGACGTGCAGTTTCATGGGCAGTCGATCGGCTCGGTGTATGGCGCGCCGCCCGTCGGTTCAAGGATTGTACTGGCTGGCAGGGTATGGGAGTGTGTCAAGGCGCTGGAAAACCGCAAGGTTGTGATTGTTGACGAGGCCACAGGTTCAGGCACGACCGCCTGGCGCAATCCTGTGCGAGTGCCCGTTCACGATCGTGTAGCCGCGATGATGCGGGATGTGCTGGCTTCGGATACCGTTTATCCCTACCTGGATGAAGCGGCGGTCGATCGCCTGACCGCTATGCGCCGTGACGCGGGACGAATCGGTATGCTGCGTCCCGAGTTAATTCCCATTGATCATAATCATTATATATTCTGCCCATGGGTGGGTACGCGCCGCCTGTCCACGTTGGCGCTGGCGTTGGAGTCCGAGGGCGTCGTCGTGGAGATACAGCCCGGCGGATTTGATCCGGTGTACCTGGCGATGGAGTATTCTGGCGGGCGGGCGGAGTTGGGGCGCATAGTCCGGCGAATCAGATCCGGTCCGGTCGATCTGGAGATGCTGTCGCTCAACGAGACGCACGTTATCCCCGCGAAATATAACGAATACATCCCGCTAGATCTGCTCCACGAACAGTACCGGCGGGACGCGCTGTGGCCGGGTTAACCCCTCTGCCGCCGCAATAACAAAGGGGGTTAATCCGGCGGCGCCGAAGAATTTTCCTCCTCCACCCAAACCCCGATATCGCTCCCCATCAACACGGCAGGCTGAACGGCGCGTTCACCAAACCGTCCCCTAATGCCGTCAATCGCCCGCTCCAAACGCTCGGCGCGCTCTGACTTGGGGCGCAAGGGTTCGTCAAACATGGAGAGCTGTTCGGCCTGGGCGCAGGATGAGGCGGCGGCCAGGTTCCCGGCGGTAATGGTCAGCGTGCGGATGGGCTTCTCGCGCGGCCAGTGTTTTGTAATCAGCGCTAACGCGCTCTCGCCGACGTCGGCGGCAAGGTATGTCGGCGCGGGCAGCGAGGTCTGCCGCGTGATTGACTTCAGCGTATTGTCCTTCAACGCGACCGTCACGGTACGGCACTTGAGATCGTGCTTGCGCAGCCGCGTCGCTACCGAGTCCGCCAGATAGATAACCCCCGCGCGAATATCCTCGTCTCCGACCAGATCGCGCTTGAACGTGAACCCATTGCCTATAGATTTGACCTGTTCGCTCACGCCCGTTTCCGCGACGGGGCTGCTGTCCATCCCGTTCGCGTTGTTATAAAGGGCGTCGCCCGCCTTGCCGAAGCGTTCGGTCAGCCATTTGGGGTTACTTGACGCTAACTGCCCGATTGTGATTATGCCGTACTTGGCGAGAGCCTCGGCGGTCTTACGCCCGACGAAGAACAGATCGCCCACCGGCAGCGGGCATACAATCTCCCACCAGTTATCGCGGTCGATTACCGTGACCGCGTCAGGCTTCTTGTAGTCCGAGCCTAGCTTGGCGAATATCTTGTTCCACGACACGCCCACGCTTATCGTAATCCCTATCTCCCGATGAACCCGCTCGCGAATCTCGTGGGCGCACTTCACGCCGTCTCCGCCGAACCGCCGCAGGCATCCCGTCAAGTCCAGGAAGCTCTCGTCGCTACCAAACCGCTCCACCTGTGGAGTGTATTGCTCATATATTGCGTTGACGCGCTCGCAGAACTGGCCGTAAACATCATGGCGCGGCGGAAGCAGCGTCAGTTGCGGGCACTTCACCTTCGCGCTCCATACCGTTTCGGCGGTCTTGATGTTATACTTTTTTGCCAGCTCATTCTTGGCCAGTATGATCCCATGCCGTCTGGCGGGGTCGCCTGCCACGGCCATCGGCACGCCGCGCAGTTCGGGACGAAAGGTCTCCTCAACACTGGCGTAGAATGAGTTGCAGTCACAGTGGAGAATCACCCGATCCGGCACGGCCTTCACCCCCTGTTGGGTATCCTCTATTGAGTATTATAATATATCTAGCCTCAAGTTCATAGCATTTTGATGAACTGGGAGGTGTTGATATGCGAAAGCGTGTGATCGCGCTGGTCTGTATGCTGACGACAGGCCTGTTGATATGGAAGATGCCGGAGGTGCTAACAGGATATCCGGCCAACCGTGACGGCACTATACGGCAGCGAGGTTGGCAAGGCGTGCTGCGCGTATGGGTATGCCAGGACTGGAGTTCCAGCGCGATGGGCTGGATAACCAAGCAGGCTGCCGCGTTCGAGAAGGCGCGAAAGGGTGTGCGCGTGAGTATACGAAGGGTGCCCAGCGGCGCGTGGGAGAGTGAGGACGCGGTTCTTCCGGATGTGTTGATATTCTCTCCAGGTATGGTGAGCGAGCCACGCGGACTGCTGCACCCGTTCGGCGGCACGGAGGAATTCCTTAGCGAGGCGGTTCGGTCGGGTCGCTGGGCGGGGGAACAGTATGCGCTGCCGCTTGCGCTGGGCGGCTATGCCGTGCTGATCAACGAGGCGATGTGGCCGGAAGGCGCGGCGTTGGTTGAACCCGGGCCGGTTAAGAAGCAGCAGCGTTACGCGATACACTCGCCGACAGGAGGCGCGCTGGCCGCGCTGTTGGGTTGGGAGGCGGGAGTCGAGGCAGCGCGCGTGCTGAGCAGGCCAGAGGGGTTCGGGTCCGTGCAGCTGGATAGCGCATACAGTGCGTTTGTAGGCGGGAATGTCGCGGCGTTGGTGTGTACGATCGATCAGACGCGGAAGTTCGGCGCGCTGGTGGCCGCTGGGCGAGGGTTTGATTATCGCGTGGAAACACCGCTGTCGGGATTCTGCGATTTAACGCTGCTAATCGGCAAGATGGAGGGCGAGGCGGATCGAGCGCGGGATGCCGCGGTCAGTGAGTTCATATGGGCTGTGACGGGCAAGACTGCACAGGACTCGCTGCTGAATATTGGGTTGATCCCGGTAAGGAACGACGCGGCGAAGGCTGGCGAAGTGACGCCCGTGCTCAAGGCGCTGCAGGAGCGTTATCAAACTGAACTGGTGGCGCCGAATGCGTTCGGGTGGGCGACGGCGAAGGATGAGTTTGTAAGCCGCGCGCTGCACTCCGTGCTTAAGGATGGCGGCGGGTTCAATGACGCGGTTGAACAGGTGAGGTAGGGGTGGTATAATGGGGGGAAGGGGAACCCCCTCTGTCGCTGCGGAGATTGGTAAGAATCCCTTCGGGATTCTGCGGATACGCGCCCGCTTCGCGCTGCGCGCCGCAACATCTCCCCCTAGGGGGGCGATGAGGGTTGTCGGTCACGATGTGGTTCACAAGCAACGGGGAACTGGTCGCGTTTCGGAACAGACTATCCAGGTACAACCGGCGATCCGAAGCCGGTAGATTGTGTATCACGATGGTCCAGGCGAAGCCTGGTCAGGTTTCGAAAGGGCGGATAGCCCTTCGCAGGGTCTGGGACAGAGTCCCAGGCTCCCCGCTGGGACGTT
>JAISBH010000111.1 GCA_031266295.1 Oscillospiraceae bacterium
CCGCCGCGCGCCCAGGGAACTGGAGCGAACGGCGGCGAATCACGGTGAGCTTCATTCAGCCAAGAGAAAAACGCCGCCTCTCCGATCTTGTGCAAGCGGAGGGCGCGGAGGGGTTCGCCTTGCCCAACGGCGGCGCGTATAGTCTCGCATTGACTTAGCGGCAAGGATTCGCCAAGCAGATCAAACCATCCGCCGGGCAATGGCGCGTCCGTCAATCGAAGAACTCTGGCCGCATAAATCGCTCGATCGGCCAGAACAGCTCCGCTATGCGCGCTGGCAGCAGCGGCTTCAGCGCGGCCTCTCCGGTCACGGCGGCGATAGGCACGCCCGTCTCACAGGATAGCGACTCCAGCATCGGGTGCGCGCCGATTATCGTTTGTGCGTCCGAGTCGTCGCCCAGGTTGGTGTTGTGGATCAGGCCGTCGGGACGCAGGCGCGCCCGCGCCGCGATTCTCGCCATTAGATCCAGATTGGACGAGACGCCGGACGACAGTGGTCGACACGCGTTGATCACATACCATAGCCTCGCCTTCGCGTCACGCAGCCGATGGGCGAACTGCCCCAGCGCCGCTGCCCCGGTGTCGTCCCCGCCTACGTCGATTATGACGCGCTCGCGAGGATCGTCGAATACGGACAGTATTTGGGGCGGCAGGGCGGGTATATCCAGCGCGGTTCGCGCGAACACAGGCGCGATCACACGCACTCCGGCGGCGGTCAGCCTCTCCTCCTGTTCGGCGCTGCGGAAGTAGGGATTGACAATGTCCAGATCGATCAGCGCGGCGGGGCGATCCGGCGCGGAGACCCGCAGAGCGGCGTTGAGTGACAGCTCCGTCTTGCCGCTGCCGTAGTTGCCCACGAATATATGCACTCGCGATGTGTATAAACTATCTGTAAATATGCTCATTATAACTCTATACCCGCACTATCGGCGTTCGGCGCGTCTTGCTGCTGAGCCTGGAACGATTGCTCGGGCGGCAAGGTCGGGTTGTAATAGCCTTCGTCATGGGACATCATGGGCGGTAGGCCGGGTATGGCCTCGTCGTCGTCGCCGGTCAGTCGGAGCAGGCCGCGCCTTCGCGCGGGTTTACCGGTCACGGTGCGCACGGATTCAATCAAGCTATTGCGCCATGATCGGCGCGGTGCGGGTTCCGATACCATGACATTGGGTATAGATTCATAAACAGGCTCATAAGCAGGTTCATATATGGGATCGTCAGCGGTTTCGGGAGCGAGTATTACGCTGGAAACCGGCGTTGCGTCCAGGGGTTGCGGTTGTTCGGGAATGATATCGAACGATTGTTCAGGGATAATGTCGAACAACTGTTCGGGCATGACGTCGAACGATTGTTCCGAGACGGCGCCGAACGGCTGTTCAGCGGCGTCCTCAAAGGAATAATCAGTCGTCAATTCGGCGGGATACTCGGACTCATAATCCAGGCTGGCGTTACCGTCATCCAAAGGGACGTCTGACGCGTCAATATACTGGGCCGGCTCCGTGCTGTCCGCGTACGGAGGAGCCGTCCGCCTGGCGCGCTGGCGCAGCGACTTGAACCACAGCTTGTACGGCTGCCAGCGAAGCATCCACATAAGCCAATCCAGCGCGACGCCGATTATTATAAGCGCAACCAGCAGTTGAATCCAGTTGGATGTGAGCCATGAGCTGCCTCGCTTGCCCGAGCCGCTAATCATCGACCACACCCAATTGGACAGACTGTGCGCCCAGCCCATCATCGCGGCGAAGAACAGCGAGATCAGTTCGCTGAACCCGCCGATCTGTTCCAGCCCGACCAGACCGCCCATACCGATCACCACCCTATCGACGCTGTCAGCGCGCGTCATCCGATATATAAGACGATCCGCGCGGCTGAAACCGTGCACGCCGCGTCCGGCCAGGCGGGGAGATGCCACGGTAAAAAACGGATAAGGACTCGATGTGCAAAGTCACGATAAGGATTGAGCAAAAATTTGCAACCCGTAGATACGCGCTCTTGCTACTTAGGTGCAAAGGGACACGTTGTTGTTCACTTCCAAGCGGGTTTGCTGCATATCGTATGGGGTGATAGTTTTGTTAAGGCCGCTGTAGGCGGTTGGAGGAATCGTGATGGTTCACACCCCGTTTGACGAGTCGTCCGCGTTCCACGACTTTGATTCGAAGCCGTGCGGATCAAGCGCACCCGAAAACGGGGTCGCCGGATCGAATCGACCACTCGCGGAGGATCTATTACCGCAGATAAACGGCGCTTCGTTTGTCATCTATCCGCTCAACGCATGGTTTTTAACACCAGTCCGGGACGCGCCGTTCGAGCTGAGGAATAACGGGAGGACGTGGCACGGTGTGCGCACGCCTCACGGGGGGATGTGGTTCCATAATGTGCCCAGAGGCAGTTATGTACTAGCGCAAACCAGTCAGACATACGGTTATGGCCGGGTTCCCGACGCGGCGGCAGAGGTAGACGCGGATGGACGAGCGCGCATAGGCGACGAGGACGCGGATGGATATCGTGTGATGATGCAGCCTGAGGGGATTCAGATACGCGTAACGGATCGATGGGGGCAGCCGTTATCGGGTGGCGTGTTCGCGCTGAATTATCAGTGTCCTGGACAAAGCCCGGCGGTGACGACGGATCTGGTGCGGTACGCGCGCGCCGAAGAGGGGCTTGTACGGTTTCCATGTGTGCGTCCGGGTATGTATACGTTCCAAGAAATCATGTCGCCGTATGGGTATCATATGCAGCCGCGAGAGAGGCATCTGTTGGTGCCGCAGTCGGGACCGTTCAGGATGGAGGGGTATGGCCCTACGGAGTTCGTGCTGACCAGTCCGCCGCTGCGCTCGGCCTGCGTCACCGTAAGGGTGGAGAAGGTGCGAGGGGTGCAGACGGCGCTGGCGTATGGGTTGTTTGTACAATATAATGGATATAAGGTTATGCGCGCCGTGAGCGATCGGTACGGGTTCATGGAGTTTGCCCATATCGAGCCGGGGATGTATGTTATTAAGCCCGAGCATTCGAATGTGCGGCCCGGTTATGGGGCGATGGCGATGCTGAGCGTGCGCGAGGATGGATGGGCGGAGATATGCTCGCCGTGGGACGCGGGTCCGCGCATGTGCATAACCGAAGCCGCGATAGACGATATACCCAATCCGCAGGCGGAAGAACCTGCGCCGCGCGTAGATCCAGTCGCGTTGCAGCGGGATTTCCTGTTATTCCGCAAGAAGTTCTTTGCCGCAGTGCAAGCGACGGAGGCGAACGCGAAGCGCGTCGCAACCACCGTGATGTCGGAGGCGGCGCCGCAGCGCAAGCCGCGCGCAAAACGTCGCTGCGACTGTTACTGCAGCGACGATAAAGATAAGAACGCCAATTGCACCGGGCACAGGAAGAAGGATGGGGTAGAGGCGCTGGCCGATGAGATAATGGCGAAAAAGGCGAGGAATGGCTGACATATATGGCGGCGCGGCAAGATCCCTGGGGTGTATGCTGTTAAGAGAAGAAATGATTCTACCCTTGACTTGATTTAATCCGCTCCTCCGTTTGGCGATGTTAACGCCCGTACCGTTACGTTAATCCCATACAATTCCCCGACTTCCTTAACAGTTGGCATATCGAAGAACAGCGTGTTCATTCGCGGATAGCGTTCCGGCGCGATGTTCATTCCTGCGGGTATGTAGCCGCTTATTCTCTTGATGAGTTTCAAGCGGGCTTTAGGCTTCATCGCCTCATGCGGGTTTATCACGAGCAGCAGGGCAATCGGTTTATAAAAATCTCCGCCTGCCGCAAGCCAGCGCAAAATACTGTCTTTAAACTTCATTCCCATTTCAAGCGGGAACGCCGCCGCAGGGTCAGTTAGCATTCGGTAGTCCGTTTGCCGCCGTATATCCATTGCCGTTTGTATAAGCGGGTCAACGGAGGTATTGGCGTAGTTTTTGACCTCGATAAAATACTGCCTATCGCTGTCCTCCGCAACGAAGTCCACAATCTTCAAGCCCGCGCATTGGTTGTCGAGCGAGTCGTATTGCTCGGCAGTTTCAAACGCGGAGAAGTCAAACTTCAAATTACTTTCGGTAAAAGTCATTTTGCACTCACCCTTGCGCCAGACGCTTTCAGCACTACTCGGCGAAGCAGTTTGTTGTCAGCCTCATCAATGACGCTGTTCAGAGTGTCGTAATTATCCGAAACATCAGCGTTTATCTGGCCGTCAACCTTGCGGAGATTGAAGTAACGAATGATCGTTTCAGCGGTTTTGTTCAGCTCAAGCCACTGCGCCACATCGTAGTTGTGCGTGGCAATGAAAATCTGCACCCCAGTCTTTTGAATCGTCAGCAAAACGTCGACGAGAGTAGGAATAAGTTCCGGATTAATGCTCGCCTCCGGCTCGTCCCAAAACAACACGCTGCCGCTTTCAATCAACCCGTTACGGAGCAGTTTCCAGAGAAGTCCGAATTTTTGAAAGCCGCTTGCCTCGTCGGCAAAACGCACCTTTCGCCCGTCTTTCTTGACTACGAAAAACGTGTCATTCTCGTACAGCACCTCGCCGTTTATGACCTTGCTGATTTGAGTCAGCAGAGTTTGGATTACAGGGGATACCTCTCTCGTTTCGGGCAGCTCGGCGTTCATCAAAACATCAATTTCCGTTTGATCGTAAGGCATTTTCAGCTTCTTATCAAGCGCCAGCAATCCCTTTGAGTGTGAGAGCATTTCTGCGACTGGGATAAAAATCTTAGGCAAACGAGTCTCCTCGTACAGTTTTCGGAGAATTGTCGTCTTGCCGCTGCCGTTGCCGCCGATAAGCACGTTGACGCCGGGGCAAAAATCAGCCGTGAACTCGCCGTTAAATCCGGGCGTGTTCTTTATCTTAACGCTTGTAACCACGTTAGACATTAGTGCTGCCTCCTGCGGAATTACCGCTGCTAGCGACGGTCGTTCCGTCGTCTATGACTTCCATAATGTCTCTGACATCGCGCTTGAGAGCCGTGCATGTTCTCACCAAAGTACCCATCGATGTCTATTGTAACATAAAATTTCATATTTGCCAAGCACTTATTCTTGTCAGGATAATTTTATACTTATATCGTGATATCGAGTTGATAACTCGCTGCTCGCAGCGCCCAAGTTAACCCCGCGCCGAACCCGCGTTATTGTTACACCGAAACTATTTTATCCGGCACAGTAATGGCCAGCGTTCCGTTGGACCATCGTTGTGCCGGATAATGCTATTACGGCGGTCGTTTCCGAGAATGTTAATCGGCCGCGCCGGGCGATAGTTCTTCCGGCCGATTGGGCGAGGCCGCGCGCAGCAACTGCACCGTTAGGTATGCGTTCGGGCCGTCGCATGTCTCCACTGATCCTATCCCTGGCGCGGATATCTTTAGGCTGACCTTGTCGCCCTTACGCAGCAGCATGAACGCTTTGCCGTGTAAGCACACATCAGACGCTCGCGCCATACGCGGATCATCCTCTCCGCCCGGCAGCCCCGACGTCAAACGCTCCACAAACGCTCCAGGCGAAGCGACGCCGTTCTTGCATAGGGCCAGTCTCAGCCGTCCCACGTTTATCGCGTACCGCACAGTTAGTTCATACTCAATCGCGTACGCCCCGCCGACACGGATCACCAGCGCGTTCGGTTCGTCCGTTCCCACTTCAAACGCGTCGCCGAAATCGGCTTCCAGAGGCAGCTCCTGCTCCTCTCCAATCAAACGGATGCAACGCTTGATTGCGGACGCTCGCCCTCCGAACGCTACGAGCTGAAACTCTCCCGCCGGGCCTTGCGGCCCGATTGGCCCCGCCGCGCCCCTCGGCCCCGTCGGCCCTTGAATCCCCACCCCAGGAGGGCCTTGCTTCCCGGCCGGACCTGTCGGGCCGATCTCACCGGGCGCGCCGGGCTTTCCCTCCAAACCCGTCGGGCCTATAGCGCCGGGTGCGCCGTTCGTCCCTGCGGGGCCTCGTTTCCCTGGCAGTCCGGTCTCGCCTCTGGGGCCGATCAGCCCCTGCGCGCCTCGCGGGCCTGTCGGACCCATATGTCCCGCAGGTCCGGTCGGCCCCGCAGGCCCGGCGGGACCCATCGCGCCCGGCTGCCCGGCCGGCCCCGGCAAGCCATTCAAACCCGCCGGGCCGACAGGCCCTTCAGCCCCCGTTGCTCCCCTTAACCCGTAAGACGCTGACGGGCGCAAGTCGGCGACCGCTGTGGATTCATTAAACATCGTTCCAGCCGCTAGTCGCTGTTCCGCCTGCGATAGCGCGCCTGTCAGCATATCGTTCAGCTTACCCGCTGAAACATCCGGCGCGACTAAGTGAGACGAGGACTGTGCGGCGGGGGTGTTGTACGCGTCAGGTATCGGAGTTTGCCGCCGTTCTTGTATGTAGTCGGGCGGCGTGATATTACGCGCGCCGTCGGTTGTGCCTCCGGCGGCCATCGCGCGGTAGAGCGCGTTCCATGCTGTGACGGAGGATTGACTGGCCTGCGGCTGCGGTGCGTCGCCGCCGGGTATTCTTGCGGGCGGTGAAGTATGCTCGCCGCGCGGGGCGGGTGTGCCTGACGCGGCGGTATTGCCAGGCATACCGGGCGACGCAGCGCCTCCCGCGCTTGGCTGCGGGCTTGACGGGTGCGCGTTTAATAAAAACGACGACGGAGGAATCATAGGCGGAGGCGTCATCATGCGAGGCAGCCGCCCCTCCTCCGCGCGTTCGGGAATCGGCGCTTCGGTATAGCAACGCTCCGGTTGAGACGCTGCGTTGTTCTCAGCCGGAGCGGGACGCCACGCCAGATCCGGCGGTATGAACATGGATCGAAAGCGCATGTCAGCGGCCGTCGTTTGATATGATGCGCCCGCGCGATCCATTCGCCGCGGATTCTGCTGTGAATCTGAATTTCGATCCATATGCCACCGCCCATTAGTCCATAATCAGCGCTTTTATCTGTCTTACGGGAGTCTATGAACGGCGGCGGCGAATTATTATAACGCGAATTCGTATGAAGGGGTTCTGCGGCGGCGTGGTTAACCCCTCTGTCGCCGCTACGGCAAGGTGCCAATCAAATGATATACCGAGCCTTTTCTTCCGGTGCGGCGGCCAGTTCGGCGCGCGCGGCGGCGTACTTGCCCGACGGGTGTCCCAGTTTGGCGTAGGTCGCTATCTTCGACGCTTCCACGCCCGGCTGGTTGAACGCGTCGACGTCGAGCAGCTCGCCCATGTACGCGGTAGTCATCTCGAAGAAGTACAGCAGCTGGCCCAGCGTGTATTCGTTTACCTCGGGCAGCGTGATCGTTTGATTCATACGCAAGGCCGACGTCAGCGCATACTCGGTGCCGAACCGTTCCGCCTCGATCAGCCGCCCGTGGGTCAGGCCGCCGAGGAACTTGACGTCGTCGGGATAACTGTCGGGCGCGGCGGGTATAAGCGTCTCGTCACGGAATGACTCAACCTTGATCATCGTTACGACCTTGTCGAACGGGCCTTCGCTGTACAGCTGCAGCTGTGAATGCTGATCCGTCACGCCCAGCGCCTTGACGGGGGTCTGGCCGGCGTTCACGATCGAGCCGGCGCGGCTCTCCCGCTTGCCCAGGCTCTCCGCCCACAGTTGGACAAACCAATCCGCAACCAGCCGCAGGCTGTCCGCATAAGGCATCATCACGTGGATATTCCGTCCCATCTCGGCGCTGGCGATACCCATCAGCACGGCTTCCAGCAGCGCGGGGTTCTTCCACAGGTCGGGGATCGCGCAGCGTGCGTCCATGTCAGCCGCGCCCTTGAGCAGCGCGCGGATATCAGCTCCGCCCACCGCCGCCGCGAGCAGCCCGACGGGGCACAGTTCGGAGAACCTGCCGCCCACGCCGTCGGGGATCGTGAACGTTTTAAGACCCTCGATGCGCGCGATATCAAGCAGCAGCCCCTTCGTTCCGCTGGTGGTGGCGATCATCTGATCCTGCCAGCGGGGTTTATGCGCCAACGCGTCGCGCACGATCAGGTATTGACTCATCGTCTCGGCGGTGCCGCCGGACTTGGTGATCACGTTGAAGCACGCGTCGTTGAAATCGACGACGTCGCGCAGCGCGGCCATTCTCTCAGGATCGATGTTGTCCTCGAAATACATGCGCGGGCCGCCGCGCTTCGACCGGGGCAGCTCGTTATAACGCAGCGGGTGCAGCGCCTCGTTGACGCAGATCGGACCTAGCGCGGATCCTCCGATACCCAGCAGCACGAACGCGTCGTACCTATCGCGTATCGTGCGCACGGTCTCCTCTATATCGTCGAGCAGGGAATCGGGTTGGGTTGGCAGATCCATCCAGCCCAGCCAGCCTTGACCGCGCGTCGTCTGCACTGCCTTGAGCGCTGCCTCCGCGCGCGGCTGCCAGCGTTCTATCGCCTCGGGCGCGACGCCGTATTCGCCGCCCAGACGATCGGCCATCAGGTTGCCGACATTTAAGCTAAGGGTTTTAGGAAGAGGATCAGCCATGATGCACCTCCATAATTATGTAGCCCCCCCTCTGTCGCTGCGGCGACATCTCCCCCTAGGGGGGCGATGAGGGTTGTCGGTTGTTACGCAGCCCGTTACTCCGTCACTCAACCCTCATTTCCTCTTAAGGGGAGAGGTCGCCGGGGAACCCCCTCTGTCGCTGCGGCGACATCTCCCCCTAGGGGGGCGATGAGGGTTGTCGGTTGTTACGCAGCCCGTAATCCCGTCACTCAACCCCC
>JAISBH010000120.1 GCA_031266295.1 Oscillospiraceae bacterium
CATTCCATATTCACTGACCACGCGTCACACCTGCCCAATCGACGGGGAGGAATTCCGCAAAGACCTGGAGCGATTCGCCGCCGTGTGCCGCATCGTGAAGACACTGAAAGGCGCAAAGATCGGAGCGATCGGCGCAAGATCCAAGCCGTTCCGTACTGTGCGCTACTCTGAGCGTTTGCTTCAGCGCAGCGGAACCACAGTCGTAGCGGAGGACTTCTCGGAGATCATCGCCGCCGCAAACCGCGTTCCGGACGATGACGCATTGCACGCTAAGATTGAGGAGATCAGATCCTATGGGAGTATCGCGCCATGCGTCGATGAAGCGAAGATCATCAAGCAAGCGAAGCTATCCCTGACGCTGGAAAACTGGGTTAATGCGCATCACTGTCAAGCCAGCGCTGTTCAATGCTGGGATTCCGTGGCAACAAACTTTGGCTGCGCGGCGTGCCTCGCCATGTCGATGATGGGCAGCAAGGGGTTACCAAGCGCGTGCGAGATGGACGTGATGGGGGCGGTATCTATGCTGGCGCTTCAGGCGGCGAGCGGCAATGCGCCTCTTTATCAGGACTGGAACAACAATTACGGCGGCGAGCCTGACAAGTGCGTCAACGTCCACTGCTCCAACTACCCGGCGGCGGTGTACGAAAAGAAGCCGGAAATTGCCAATCTGGACATACTGGGCACTGTACTGGGCAGCGAGGTTTCGTTCGGCGCCTTGAAAGGCCGCGTGAAATCCGGCGCGATGACATTCCTCAAGGTTGCGACGGACGACGTGCACGGGATTATCAAGTGTTATATAGGCGAAGGCGCGTTCACGGATGATCGGCTGGATACGTTCGGCGGCGTTGCGGTGTGTGAGGTGAAAAACCTCAATGCCCTGATGCGCTATGCCTGTGAGAACGGCTTCGAACATCATGTCGCGCTGGTCCACGGCGAATGCGCGGACGCGCTGGAAGAGGCGCTGGGCAAGTATCTGGGCTGGGAGGTGCATCGGCACGGGTAACGTAAAACGCAAAACGTAACATTCAGCTATGCACATAGGTAAAGTAAAACAATAGCCGTCACATGGGAGATGCATCCGGCGGCGGTTTTCTTTTCTTAACATAACAATCGCTATTTCGCGCTTGAACTGTCCCCGGCGAAATGCTATACTGCCTTTAGGACGGGCGTCAAAGGAGGCTGGCGGGCATGGCGGGCAAGCGGTTCAATATCACGGGAGTGTGCAATCCGACCATGCACTACATGGTCGATACTAGCGCGAAGATTGAGAAGATCGTACGCGACTACGTTGAGCCTGGCGAGTATTTCGTCATCAACCGCGCTCGGCAGTATGGGAAGACTACTACGCTGCGCCTATTGTCCAATATACTAGAGGAGCGTTATCTGCTGCTGCAGCTGAGCTTCGAGGGATCGGAAGGTTATTTCGAGTCCCAAGGAAAACTGGTTAACAGCGTCTGCGCGCAGATAGCCAGCGCGCTTAAAAAAAATTATCCGCGTCTAGCGGCCATTGTTCTTCAGGCGTCCGGACAACCTGACGCTATGGATGATTTTAGCGATCGGATAACGTCGCTTTGCGCCGAAGCCGGTAAGCCTGTTATTTTGATGATAGACGAGGTCGACCGCGCGACTGATTACGGCGTATTCGCATCGTTTTTAGGATTACTGCGAAAAAAGTATCTGGCTAGAAAAACGCCCGACGATGGTACGACGTTCCATAACGTCATCCTCGCTGGCGTGCACGATGTCAAGAATCTAAAGGCGAAGATACGTCAGGATTCGGAGCATGCCTACAATAGCCCCTGGAACATCGCCGCGTCGTTCGACGTGGACATGAGCTTCTCCGCGCCGGAAATCGCCACGATGCTAAGCGATTATGAGGCGGACTATCGCACGGGCATGGATATTGAGGCGGTTGCGGCGCGGTTGTACTACCACACCAGCGGGTATCCGTTCCTGGTTAGCGCGCTTTGCAAAATCATCCACGACGAAAAGATGGACTGGTCAATTGATGGCGTTGATAACGCCGTCAAACGCATACTCGTAGTTAAAAACACGCTCTTTGACGATATAATAAAGAACATGCAAAACCATCCCGGCTTTGCGAAGCTGGTTGAACGTATTATTTTGGAAGGTAAAAAGGTCGAATATAATCCTGACGATCCCAACATCCAGATTGGGATTATGTATGGGATATTTACGGAGCGGGATAATCAGGTTCATATCTCAAACCTGATCTTTGCAACGCGCCTTATGAACTATTTTATCTCAATATCGGAGACTAACTTGCTTGTTAAAGAACGCTCCGAGCGGGACGCTTCATTGTACGTTAAGAATGGCTCGTTGGATTTTAATAAGGTTTTAGAGCGGTTCAGCGTCTTCATGGCTGACGAATACCGCGACCAAGACAGTAAGTTTATTGAGCGCGAGGCGCGTCGGTTATTGATTGGGTATATCAAGCCGATCATCAACGGTCAAGGGCAGTATTTCCTTGAACCGGAGATTCGCGGCGGCCAGAGGATCGACCTGCTGGTTCAGTATAAGCGGACGGAGTACATCATCGAGGTTAAAATATGGCGCGGCGATTCCTACGAGAAACGCGCCTATGATCAGATAGCCCGCTATGTAAAGGCGCGGCATGGAAAAGCAGGTTATGTAGTCAGCTTCTGCGACATGCGGACAATGCCGCGAAAAGGGACTACTTTTGAGCATGACGGCGTTACAATCCACGAGGTGATCGTGGCTTATAAGGATACAGTTTGAAGATGTATTTATCTTGATATAATATTATCCAGGCCGCGCTTCACGCCAAGTAGAATAATCGCTTGCTTTATTCTCCGGTTTAGTTATACTATGAGTATATCTGGATGGCGGAGGGATGACCATGACGGACGGCAAAACGTGCATTGGCCAAGCGCTCGACGGTATGCGGTTTCCTGCGCCGCCGAGTGCCAGCTACTTCGACGGCGCGTATTCGTCTATGCGCGAGTCGCTCCTAAGCAAAATTGGGCGCGACCGCTTGCAATACATCATTCAGACTAATGCGACTATGATCACGATGTACTGGAACATCAGCAATGAGATCATCCGCCGTCAGAACGAGAACGATGGGGGCGCCAGTGTCAGCGATCGTTGGCGATGAAAACGCTTAAGGCTAGACCCCAACAGCTACTAGTTGATCATTCGCTGCAGGTAGCCGAATTAGCGGCGCGGTTTGGCGTGAAGGCAGATGTAGCTGAAACGGCACGGTGCGCAGGTTTGCTTCACGACTGCGGGAAAGCCTTGCAGTCGTTCCAGGATTATGTGGAAGACTTGGAAGCTGGAAAGCCGGTACGGCGTGGGGACGCTCCGCATTCGCCAGCCAGCGCAAGGCGCGTTTACGGCTTAATGGCGGGTTCGCGGAGTATTTCGGAGATCCTTGCTAACGTTATATACGCGCACCACGGTTCCTTGTACGACTTCGTTACGCCGAACGGCGAGGCGGATTTAACGGATAGAACGCTTCAAGTCGTCAGCGAATGCGTCGATGATATCCCAGCGTCTGCGCCCGATGCACAGGCGTTGGCAGGTGAATTCATGAGTTCGGTTATGCGATTGCATACTGAAGATCAAGCGTTCGGTTCGTCGATGCTAATCAAGTTCATCTATTCTTGCTTAGTGGATGCCGACAGGTTGGACGCTTATCTGTTCGAGACAGGTAAAAGTTATTCAAATGAACGAATGAATTGGGAGCCGCTTTGCGAGAAACTAGAAACTCATTTGTCGATGCTCTCAAAGGAAGGCGATATCGCTGCCGTACGCCACAAGGTCTCGGGGCAATGCTTCAAGGCCGCCGCAAGACGCAGAGGGATCTATAGATTGTCAGTACCGACGGGCGGCGGGAAGACGCTGTCAAGTCTGCGTTTTGCTATGAATCACGCAAAGATTCATAATATGGATAGAATTATATATGTTATACCATACCTCTCCATTACGGAACAGGTGGTGCTTGAGATACGCAAGGCGCTCGGTGATTTTGACGATTGCGTTCTTGAGCATCACTCTGACTTCTTGCCAGACGACAGGGCGTACTACAAAGTGCGCCCGTATGTGCTGATAACATCAGCATGTGGGTTGCTAGAATTCTGCCTTAAGCGAGCAGTAGGAATAATAT
>JAISBH010000166.1 GCA_031266295.1 Oscillospiraceae bacterium
GCTTCCTCTCCACCATCTCTCCCACCCGCTCAATATACCTATGTGATTCCATCATGTTCGCCGCGCGCTCTATCCTCAATCCCTCGCGAGGGTCGCGCCTTACACGCTTGCTGATCCCGCCCGCGCCCAGCGCAAGTATGCTGACCGTTTCCTCCATCATATCAATATTATATACACAGATACAGCCTGGTTTGGCGTATCCTACGTTCTCCAGATCCCCCGCCATCTGCTTCTGCCTGTACAGATAATACGGCGCCATGCCCATCGCCCGCGCCGCCTCCATACCCCGCACAATCATCAACTCCGCAGTTTCAGCGTCAGCAGCTGCGAACGATTCATTCTCGTGCAGCCGCGACGCGCGCTTCAGCGCCAGCGTGTGAACGGTCAGGCTCTCGGGATTCAACCCGCGCACCGCTGACAGAGTATTCGCGAAATCATCGGCGGTCTCTCCTGGAAGCGCGGCGATTAAATCCATATTGATGTTGCCGAACCCGAGAGTCCGCGCCCGTTCAAACGCCTTCACGGTCTGCGCCGACGTATGTTCCCGTCCAATCAACTCCAGCGTCGTGTCGTTCATCGTTTGCGGGTTAATGCTAACGCGCGTCACGGGATGCCGACGTATCACGGCCAGCCGCGCCGCGTCCAATGTATCAGGCCGACCGGCCTCGACGGTATATTCTATCACGTCCGGAAACGCCGCATCCAAAGCGGTAAGCGCGCGATCCAGTCGAGGCGCATCCAGAGCGGTCGGTGTGCCGCCACCCATGTATAACGCGCGCGGCGACAGCCCCGCTTCATCCATCATACGCCGCGTCTGCCGAATCTCATATACGAGCGCGTCGACATACGCGTCGATCTTGCGCGGATCCTTAGGTATCGTTTCCGTCTTGAACGAGCAGTAGGCGCATTTCGACACACAATATGGTATGCCGACATAAATATCCACCGCGTTTGGCGGCACAGTTAAGAACGGCGATTGTGCGCGGGCGATCTCCCCCAGCAGCGCGGCTTTATCCGGACGCACGTCATATTGCCGAATCAGCGCGCGCTCCGGATCGGGATCAGCATCGGCCAAGCGTTCGGCGTATAACCGTGTTGGACGTATGCCAGTCAGTGCGCCCCACGGCGGCGCGCGGCCGGTTATGTCCCTTAGCAGGTAGTAGCAGCATTGTTTCGCGGCGCGTTTCATCAGGCGTTTCTCATACAGCGCGAACAGCCCCGGCGTTTGTCCGGTAGGGGCGGGTATCGGCACTCGCCATTCAAATGACACGCCGCCATACTCGCACCGTTCGCGCCAAAGCCCATCCGATTCGACGTGCGAATGCGTTAGGCGTGTGTCCGCACCGTCGCATGACTCGCATACCCGCGCGCCTGGCAGCATCATCCGCATTACGTCTCGGATATCGTTCGCAAACGCCGGCAGGTTGGTTTCCAGCGATATCGTCATCTAGCAGTCACCTAGAAACGTCGCCTACTATCGACCAATATCGTCACAGGCCCATCGTTGATCAACGCGACGTCCATGTGCGTCTGGAAAACGCCTGTTTCGACATGGAGGCCATGGCCTCTTAGCTCTTCGCAAAACGATGCGAACAACCCGTCTGCCGCTTCTGGTCTGGCCGCTGTGATGAAACTAGGCCGACGGCCTTTGCGCACGTCGCCCAGCAACGTGAATTGTGACACTGCCAGCACCTCGCCGCCTACGTCCGCCAAGGAGAGGTTCATCTTCTCGTCTGCGTCCTCAAATACCCTCAAGCCGGCAGCCTTTGCCGCCGCGTAACGGATATCCTCCATCGTGTCCCCATCCTCTACCCCCGCCAGGATAAGGAAACCCTTGTCCGCTTGTCCGACTATCCGCCCGTCAACCGTTACCGACGCGCTCCGCACGCGCTGTATAACTAATCTCATATCGCTACTCTTAACACCTCAACTGGTCAGCCTGAATACCTCGACGATGTCCGACCTCTTCTGAATGCCTTTCATCACTTTATCCAGCTGATCCTTGGAGTTTATCTTAATGGTCATGTGGATTGTACACGAGCCGTTCTCATGCGCGTGGGCATGGATCGTCATCACCTTAACGTTCATGATCGCGAGCAGCGCCGCCAGCTCGCCCAGCAGCCCGTCGTGATCCGCCGCGACAATCTGTATATCCGCGTTGAACACATTATCGGCGGGGCACTCGCGATCCCAGTTAACCCCGACCATGCGCTCGCTCTCCCCCGCTTGCTCAGCACGGACGTTCGAGCAGTCGGCCTTGTGCACCGTCACGCCGCGCCCACGCGTGATATAGCCGATTATCTCGTCTCCGGGCACAGGGTTGCAGCACCGCGCGAACCGCACCAGCATACCAGGGTCGCCCGCCACGAACACGCCGTGACTCGACGCCAGCTGCTGCCGCTTGGCGTTCTGCTCGGCCAGCATGGAGGCTTCCGGTTGCTCGAATACCTTCGGCGCAGGTTTCTCGCGGCGGTGGCTCTCCTCTATCAAGCGCGAGATTACGTGCATCGCGCTGATCATCCCGCACCCGACCGCCACATACATGTCGTCCATATCGACGAACGAATACTTGCGTCGTATTACATCCGTCAGATCGGGCTTGAGCAAGGTCGCGATGGGAACGTTATTACGCTGCGCCTCGTGCTCCAGCATTGTGCGGCCCAGCTCGATATTCTCATCCTTGAACTGCTTTTTGAAGTATTGCCTAATCTTCGACTTCGCCTGCGACGTCTTGACTATGCGCAGCCAATCGCGGCTCGGCCCTCGGCTCGACGAGCTGGTCAGTATCTCCACGAAGTCGCCGGTCTGCAGTTCCGTGCCCAGCGGCACGACACGACCGTTGACCTTCGCGCCGGTACATCGATTGCCTATTTGGGTATGGATGCGGTACGCGAAATCCAGCGGCGTCGCACCCTTGGGCAGATCGATGATCGCGCCCTTGGGCGTAAAGACGAATACCTCGTCGCTGAACAAGTCCACCTTCAGCGAATCGATGAACTCGCGGCTATCCTTCGTTTCATCCTGCCAGTCGATTATCTGGCGCAGCCAATACAGCTTTTTGTCGAGGTCGTCGCGCGCGCGGCCCTCTTTGTAACGCCAGTGCGCCGCGATGCCGTATTCCGCGACGCGATGCATATCCCACGTTCGAATCTGCACCTCGAACGGCTGACCCGTCTCACTCACGACCGTCGTGTGCAGCGATTGGTACATATTGGGTTTGGGTGTGGATATATAATCCTTGAAGCGGTTGGGCACCTGCTTCCACAGCGTATGGACGATGCCCAGCACGGTATAGCAATCCCGCACAGTATCCACGATCACGCGGATTGCGGTCAAATCATACAGCTGTTCGAACGGGCGACCCTGCAGCTTTATCTTTTTATATATGCTGTAGAAATGTTTGGGGCGACCGGTGATCTCGCACATCACGCCGGCCTCGTCCAACTCATCCCGCAGCTGATCGATGACGCTCTTAATGAAACTCTCGCGCTCGGAGCGCTTCATGCCTATCCTGTGCGCCAGTTCTTTATAACCATCCGGGTCGATGACGGACAGCGACAGATCTTCCAGCTCCGACTTAATCGAGAACACGCCCAGCCTATGCGCCAAAGGCGCGTATATGTCCAGCGTCTCCTGCCCGATGGCCAGCTGTCGATCCTTCGGCTGGAACTTGAGCGTCTTCATGTTGTGCAGGCGATCCGCCAGTTTTATCAGTACAACTCTGATGTCCTTGGACATCGCCAGAATCATCTTGCGCAGCGTCTCCGCCTGCTGCTCCTCGCGCGTTGTGAACTCTAGCCGCGACAATTTTGTCACGCCGTCAACCAGCTGCGCAACGTCCGAACCGAAGTTTTTCTGGATTGTATCGACTGAAATCCCCTCGACGTCCTCGACGCAGTCATGCAGCAACCCGGCGGCGACGGTGGTAGCATCCAGCATCAGGTCGGCCAGTATCGTGGCAACGGTGCGCGGATGCGTGAAATACGGCTCGCCGGATTTACGCAGCTGGCTGGCGTGTGCCGCTTCCGCGAATTCCCAGGCACGCGCCACCAGGCCGAGTGATTCCTCGTCCTGATAGCGGCGCATAGCGTCGAGCAGCGCCTCAAGCATATCGTAGCACCTAAGTTCGCTCAAAGGGATACCTCCACAGTTGTACGCCCATCCGCCGCGCTTGAGGCGGAATTATCCAGGTCATATCGTGCGCGCAGCTGTTTCATACGCCTATATAGCGCGCTTTCGTCCAATGACCGCTTCGGTTGTCCGCCGGGCTGATTCGCCTGGGATAATAGTATACAACTAAACGGTTCTTCTATCCATTCGATAAGCCCTAATTGTGCAAAGACGTTCAGTCCCAAGCAGATCGCCGCCGCCGACACGTCGAACATCAGCGCGTATGTATCCACCGACGACGGCCGAACACCCGGCCTCCTCAGCGTCCGATACAGCGCGCGCAGCGTATCTTCCGACGGAGCCAGCGACGCCGCATCCGCTTCCCAATCCTGCGCGTCTTCATCCAACCATATGAGCGCACCAGGACATGCATTCCGGATGATCGCAAGTTCGCCGATATTGGGCGGTAGATCCAAGAAAGCCACGCGGTCATAGCGGGCGCTCAGTTCCATCAGAGACGGAAGCGCCGCCAACGTATGGAACGCGCGGGGATCCCTGGGCGCGGTCGTCACATAATCAACCCGTCCCGCCAAGTCCGAACGCCTCAACCATCCCGCCCAATCCAGCGCGGTGGCAAACGTGCGGGTAACAAGCAGCACGCCTTGATAATCCGCGCGAATCGCGTCCGACGCCAACGCCCTTAATTCCGCTTGCGGCAAAGGATACACATCCGCCGCGGGTTGCGGCGGCTCCATTATCATCTCTGCCAGCGCCCTCTCAAACCGCCCGCGCATAACTCGGCATCGTCTCTCGAACGAGTCCAGCGGCGAAGACGGCAGCAGCCGCTGTCCGATAAATTGCACGGTGCGCGCGCCCATATACTCATTAATCGAGCAGTGAACCAGCGCGTCCATCCGGTCGGGCAGATCCTCTAGCCTGTCGGCGTACTGATCCGCCTGGCCGAACGCAATTCCATCCACGCCGACATTGTCCTGGAACAGGCGCAGTTTCAGATGCCGTCTGTCCGCGCCTACCTTTCTGGCGTTGGCGGTTCGAGCGTCGCTAATGAGGAACGTGGGCGCTGGATTACCAATTCCGTGCGGCTCAAGCTGCTTGAGCGTTTCAATGAATTGTATGGTCATATCGCGCAGCGTGATCACTGCGTCGTAACGCTCGCTGGGTATGAATGCCTCTGGATCGGTCTGCTCGATAATAGCGCGGTTCAGTCGCTCGCGCAGTTCGGGCAGACGCTCGGCGGGGAGCGTGCATCCGGCCGCCTGGGCATGACCGCCGAATCGTGTGAACAGATCCCGGCAAGTAAACATCGCGCGCTGTATATGAACGCCCGGTATCGACCGCGCGGAGCCGACGGCGATAAGCGCGCCGTCCTTCTCGTCCACGCTGAATACGATCGCGGGCAGATGATACTTATCCGTCAGCGCGGACGCGGCCAGACCGATAACGCCGGTGTTCCAGCCAACGCCGTCGGGTGCAACAAGCCTGTCGCGCCGGAAATCGGTTATCTCTAGGGCGCGCTTCTCCGCCTCTTTCGTCAGAACGCGTTGGATGGTCTGGCGGCGTTCGTTATTAGCGTTGAGTTCGTCGGCGATCTCGCGCGCCTCATCCTGGTCACATGTCAGCAGCAGATCCACGTTGCGCGCAGCGTTGCCTATACGGCCCGCCGAATTCAGTCTCGGCGTGAGCTGGAAACCCACATGCCCTGCGTTCAGCGGCTTACCCTCCAGCCCAGCAACGTTAATCAGCGCGCGCAGGCCTATGCGCTCGGTGCGTTGTATCGCCTCCAAGCCTAGCGCGACGATAACGCGGTTCTCTCCCAACAGCGGCACAAGGTCGGCGACAGTGGCCATCGCCACCAGATCCAGCGCCCGCGACGCCTCGCTCCAGCCGTACAGCGCCTGTACCAGCTTGAACGCCACACCCGCTCCGCACAGCGGCGAACCTTTTGGCGCATTGATCGCCGGATCGACCAGCGCCTCGCAGCAAGGCAGGGTATCGAGCGGTTCATGATGGTCGGTGATGATCAGCCGCAAACTATTCATCTTGGCCCATCGCGCTTCATCGACTGCCGTTATCCCGCAGTCTACCGTAATCAGCAGATCGCAGCCGGGTCGCAGCCGCTCAAGCGCGGGTATCGTCAAGCCGTAGCCTTCGCCGTGGCGTTCGGGTATGTGCACCGATACGTTCGCGCCGTGACGGATCAGCGCCTCGCTAAGCAGCGCGGCGGCGCATATCCCATCCACGTCATAATCGCCAAATATCGTAATGCGTTCTCCGGCGTTTACAGCCTGGCCGATTACCTCAGTCGCACGAAGCATCCCGGTCAGTACGAACGGATCGCGCAGCTGTTTCTCCGATGGGTTTAGAAACTCGCGCGCCTGTTCCGGCGTCTCAACGCCATGACGAGCCAGCAGCCGCGCCAGCGCTATTGGATACCCGGCATCCCTCAGTTCGCCGACCGCCGCTTCCGGCACGGAACGTTGAATCAGTCTCAGCACTATGCCTCCGATGAATACAAAAAAACCTTTTCGCGTGTCCAAGCGAAAAGGTTTTAGATGCTTACGCGCGCTTCGGGGCCTTCTTCGC
>JAISBH010000213.1 GCA_031266295.1 Oscillospiraceae bacterium
CCGCGCGGTCGTCGCCATCCCAGGCGAGATCACCGAAATGGAACGCCGCGCGGTTGAGGAAGCGTTTCGCATGGCGGGGTTCCGTTCGGTAAGGATGGTCGAGGCGGCGGTGGCTGCGGCTCACGGCAGCGGATTGCCGGTGTATGATCCGCAGGGTTCGCTGGTGGTGGAGATTGGCGGCGGACCCGTCGAGTGCGCGGTGCTGTCGATGGGCGACGTCGTGGTCGGACGCTCCGAACGTCAGGCGGGTATGGCCTGGGACGAAGCCATCGCCGCGTATGTCAAGAAGATGCACAACCTCCTCATAGGCAGCCGCACCGCCGAGGAGGTCAAGATCGACTTGGGCGGAGCCGTGCCCCCTGCGCGCTCATTCAGGATCGATTCGCTTGAGACGGACGCCTCGTCTACGAGCGGCGGAAGGCGCGCTATGGTGCGCGGCCGCGATCTGGTCACAGGTCTGCCGCAGACGATAGAGCTGACATGCGACGCGGTATATGACGCGCTGAAGGGATCCATGCGCCAGATACTCGGGCTGCTGACGTGGACCCTGGAACGCACGCCTCCGGAACTGGCTGTGGATATCGTGCGCTCGGGCATTCACCTGACGGGCGGCGGCGCGCTGCTGCCCGGCATGGATCAGATGCTCGCGAGTGAGCTGGGAATCCCGGCGCAGGTAGCGCGCAACCCGATGGACTGCGTCGCACTGGGCACGGGATACCTCGCGACGAACCTGGAGCTGCTATCGCGGATAGGTAAGAACCATCCGCTTACGGAGTGATTTAGTATGGCGCAGGCGCACAGGCAGGCATATAAACAAGCGTATAAGCAGGCCTACCAGACGACGTACAATAAGAAGCGGGTACGGTGGCCCATTATGCTGGCTGCCGTCGCCGTGTTCCTTACGCTCGCCTCGGCGCTGGCGCTGGTGCTGATAGAGGAATATCTGCCGGAACAGGAGTTCTTGCCGAAGGAGATAGTCAGCTGGCCACGCGAGACGATCTCCGACGCGCTCAAGCCCATCGAAGGCGCGGCTGCGTGGTTGACCAGCCATGCGGCCATCGCCGCCGAGAACTGGCGCTACCGCCGCATACTGGAGGCCGAGTACACCCGCGTGGTTAATGAAAACGAGCAGCTGGTATACGCCTCGCTGTTCAACTCATACCTGGAATCCGAGAATCAGCGTCTCAGCATGATGCTGGGCGAGTATGGCGAACGTCAGTCGCAGGGCATGAACCCGGTGCTCGCGCGAGTGATAACGAAGGAGTCGGGCAACTGGTTCAGCCAGTTCACGCTGGACAAAGGCTCTGCGGACGGTCTGGAAGAGGGCATGGCCGTCATCAACACGGACGGCCTGATAGGCGTCGTATACGAACTGACCGAGCACACGGCCAACGTCGTATCGATAATCGACTCTCGATCCAGCATCGGCGGCACGATCGCCTCCACTCGCGACCAGGGGATAATCAAGGGCACGTTGGGCGTGGAGAATACCGCCGGATGCCGCATGTACTACCTGCCAGTGGGGATCATCCCGCGCCCCGGCGATGAGGTGCAGACGTCCGGGGTTATGACCACCGGCGTGGAGCAGTCCTCCGTCGCGGAACACCTGCCCAAGGGGCTGAAGATAGGCGTGGTTCGCGAGAGCACGCGCCACATGGATGAGAACAAGAACTATATTGTGGTGGAGCCGTACGTGGACTTCATGCACTTGGAGGAAGTCTTCGTTCTCGTGTATCACGCCGACCCTGAGGCGATGCCTGTCGCTGACGACGGCCAGCTGGGCTACACCCCCGTAGCGCTGGATACCCCTCGCCCCGACCCCGTCATAGGCCGCGAGGAGATCGTCAACGCGCATTCGACCGCCACACCCATACCGCGTCCGGATCGCATCGCTGAGACGCCCACGCCAGGCTCGCCCAACGGTATCACCGACCCTGACGAACTGAACTACTTCGACCCGGAGGAATCGTGGCCGGAGGATGAGCCCGACTCCGGGTCAGAGTCAGAATCCAGTGTCGAACCCTCGCCGACTCCCTTGCCGACTCCCGCACCCGATGAAACCGCGGAACCGTCCGCCGCCGCTGAACCGACGGAAATTCCCGCCTACATCAGTGACCCGACCAACCTGGGCGAGGGTTACGAACCGTTGCCGAACGAACTGGGATACGGTGACGCGCAGTGACAAGACTTGCGCCGCTGTGGTTCTGGCGCAACGGACGCAAGGCGGTCGCGATACTGGCCGCGTATCTGCTCCAGACGACCGTGCTGCCGTATGCTAAGATAGGCGGCGTAACGCCTGACTTGGTGCTGTGCACTCTCGTGACGCTGGCGGCGTCTATGGCGCAGCGTGAACACCGCGTGCCGTGGCGGGCGCTACTGGGCGCGACCGTCGGACTGAGCGTAGCGCTGATCATGGAGGTATCGCGCAAGGAACCGCCGGGTTTCACGACGGTGGTGTGCGCGCTGGCCGGAGTGGGATCGTGCCTGCTTCCCCCCGCCGTGGAGAGGCGGCTGCCGCCTGGTCGCTTTACGGTGAAGCGCCGCGCGAGTATCATGCGTTTCCTGCCGTGCGTGATGATAGGTGCTGCGGCGCTGCTGAAGGAATCGCTGACGACGGTCTACTTCTATCTGCGCGGGGTGAGCATCACATATACTCATGTATGGCGGGTGCTGCTCGCGCTGGCGCTGAATCTGGCGGTTGGGTTCAGCGGGTACCATCTGCTGATACGCTGGGTGTACTGTATGCCCGGTGAGACGTGGTTGGCGAAGGCAATGCAGCGCAGGCAGGCCGCTCGAAGGCGACGCGAGCTGCGAGGCATACGCAAGGAAGCGGCGAGACGGCCGACCGCCGAGCCGGGCGCGGAGCGTGGTCAGACGGCGATACCGCTGCCGAACATGCGGATCAAAGCGAAACCCATACTTGACGATGAAAGCGACGTTAGTTGACGTTAGCTGAAAGGAGGCGGTCAGTTTGTCCAGACCAAGTGCAAAGATACGCTTCGCGCTGCTGTTCGCGGTGATCGCGGCCGGATTCGTTATAATGATGCTGAAGTTGACCGACCTGCAGCTGCGCAATTATGAGACGTACGGCGCGAAGGCTGAATCCAACCGCACCAAGACGCTCTCGATTAAAGGCGCGCGCGGCCAGATTCAGGACGCAAACGGCGTGCTGCTAGCGTATGACAAGAAGATATACAATGTGCAGTTTTACGCCGAACCCAAGTCCTCCGGCGAAACACGCAGCGATGAGCAGCGCCGCGCCGACTACACGGCCGCGATATGGGACGCCATACAGATCATCGAGCACGCGGGCAAGCAGACGATCTCCGCGTTCTGGCTTCGCCAGCTCGACGACGGGACATGGACGTTCGACGTGGGGAATGGTCTGCACCAAGGCCCTGACGGGGCGTGGGAGTTCAACACGCCGCCGGAGGATCCCAAGACCGTGCCCGGCGAGAACGCCATATACGTAGCCAACGAGCGCGTGAGGATGTGGCGCGATAATTTCAACTATAACAGCAAGACGGGCAACGAGTACGACACCAGCACGCAGGATTTGTTCGACAAACTGTGCGCGCTGTATGGCGTCGACGCGCTGAACGAGTCGCTCCCCGAGTCCGCCAAGCTGACGTACGAGGACAAGCGCAAGATACTGGCCGTGTGGCAGGAGATGCGCATGAACGCCTTTGCATCCAAGCCCATCACGATGGCCCCAGACGTGCCGTGGTCCACCGTCATAGAGCTGGAGATGCGCTCGATACTGATGGACGGGATATCCATCTCGATCGGTAATCAGCGCGTGTATCCTCAAGGCACGACCGCCTGTCACGTGATCGGTTACGTAGGCTCGATCCCGGAGAGCTGGTGGAACGCCAGCCGCACGACATACCTGGACAAGGGATACGGCATCGCGGACAAGATCGGCCTGGACGGCATAGAAAAAACGATGGAAGACTATCTGAGCGGCAGCACAAAGGAACATACGGGCAGCCGCACCATCGAGGTCAACTATAACGGACGGATCATGCGCGAGTTATCCCAGATCGATCCCACCGACGGTAACACGGTGCGGCTTACGCTGCGCGCCGATCTGCAGAAGGTGGCCGAAACGGCGCTGGCCAGCGTCGTTAACGATATTCGCGACAAGCAGGAGGCCACGATAAAGGATCCCGCGTGGCTAGAGAAATATCAGCAGGAGCTGCTAGATCGCGACTTTGAGAGCCAGCCGCTGAAACTGGCCTCCAACGGCGCTATCGTCGTGCTGGATATGCAGGCGCGGGTGCTTGCTATGGCCAGCTATCCCGATTACGACCCGAACCTGTTCGTGATCGGCATGGACGAATCCCAGCGCGAGCGTATGCTGAACGATCCCAGGCATCCGCTATTCAACAACGCGATAGGCTCGCGCGATACCCCCGGCTCGATATTCAAGATGACTACCGCGCTGGCCGCGCTGACCGAGGGCGCGATAACCCCTCAGACGCTCATCAGCGACGAAAGCCCGTTCGACAAGCATATCGACAAAACGGTGAACCCGAACCAGCATGGACCCAGCTGCTGGGCGAACCGTACCATTCAGCGCAACGAGCACGTCAATCAGACGATCGTGGAGGGGCTGCAGCACAGCTGCAACTATTTCTTCTTCGACACGGCGTATCGTTTGGGCACGGACGGTGAATCGCTATACCGCTACGCCGCCAAGCTAGGCCTGACGAGCAAGACTAACGTCGATCTGCCCGGCGAGCTGCGATCCATCGTGGGCAACCAGCAGACCCTGTACGATCCTGGGCGCGCGATTGACGAGGGCAGCCAGGACACCGCGGTGCCGATGCTGGTGCGCAACCAGCTGAAAGCCCACCTGCGGCGCATCGGCGAGAAGTACAACACTACCTACAGCGACGAGCGCCTGAACAAGGCGGTCAAGGCGCTGATGGACGTGGCCGAGTCCACCAATCAGAGCGATTGGATCAGCAACTTCCGCGTCACGCTGATGACCGAGCTGGGTATGCGCCGCGACATAGTCATACTGAGCGACACCATGTCCGACATCTACCGCATACTGAACGACATCAAATGGGGAGCGAACCTGACGATCATGACCGCGATCGGCCAGTCGATCACAATGGTGACGCCGATAGCCGTCGCGCGCTATGTAACCGCCATCGCAAACGGCGGATTGGTATACGACGTGTCGCTGATCGATTCCATAATATCGCCGTCGGGCGAGGTTCTCAACCCGCTAGACGGTCCGGTAGTCGTGAACGATCTGCGCGACGAGGTCGCCCCGTACATCGAGTACATCTGGCGTGGGATGGAGGGCGTAGTCGACGAGGGTGGAACGGCGCGGACATACTTCTCCGATGAATGGAGGGAGAAGTATCCCATAGCCGGCAAGACGGGTACGGCGCAGAAGAGCAAGCTAGACGTGGAGAACAACGCGTGGTTCGTAGCGTACGCGCCGTTTGACAAGCCGGAGATCGCGGTAGTCGTATACGTCCCCAACGGGATGAGCGCGGGCTGGGTAACGCCGGCGGCTAAGGCCGTCATTGAGGCGTACATGGACAGCCGCGTTCCGCAGGAACTGCCGATCATACCCGGGCCAGATGAGCTGGCGAGGTAATCGGCATGGCTGCTTACACCCTGGCGATACTCTCCGGAGACGGCGGCGTCGGTAAGACTACGTTGTGCGCGGCAATGGGAGCCAGGCTCGCCGCCGCAGGACGCAAGGCGCTGGTTATCGACTGCAATGCGGGGTTTCGGCGGCTGGATATGGCGTTGGGGATGGAATCGCGCGTGCTGTTCGACGCCGCAGACGCGGTATCCGGCGCGTGCGATCCGATGCGCACTATCGTACATGACGGAATGCGCGCGCTGCCAGACATGCTAGCCGCGCCGTTCGACGCGGATGTGCATCCCGACGAGGATCTATGGGCGCGCGTTATTGCCGCGCTGAGGACGCGGTATGACTGGATCGCGTTCGACGCGCCGACCGGAACGGGCGTGTGGTCGATGCTGCCGGCGAGGCTGGCCGACCGCGCATATATAGCGCTAACGCCTGACGACGGGTCGATGCGCTGCGCCGAGCGGGTGTTAGACAAACTCCGCGCCGAAGGTCATGACCGCGCGCAGCCGCCGTCGCTTATTATCAACAAAGTGAATATGAAACTGATCGCCGACGAACTGCAGTACGCGCCGAACATCGTCGCCATGACGCTGGATACCCGCGTGACGGGCGTTATTCTCGAGGACGAGGGACTGCGGCTGGCATATGCGCGCGCGCGATTGGATGAGCTGGACGGACGCTTGAGCGTCGCTATGGAGCTGGACGCGCTGACCCGGCGCACGATGGGCGCGCCTGTTCCCAAGGAATGGGAGCTGCTGCGGCCGCGCTCGTGGCCGTCGCGATTGAGGCTAGGCGTCGTGTCGAAATCGGCGCTGAAGGAGGTTTGGTCATGACATCGAGCGCACCGGCGTTGTTGGGATCTCGCCAGGCGTCGCAGACGTCAAACAGGCTGGCCAAGCAGCACTTCGATATACAGCTGTGCGTGCTGACATACACGCTGGCCATATTCGGCGTGATAGCGGTGACGGCCGCGACATATGTGACGCAGTCGACTACGCCGGAAGTCACGACGTTGTTCGCGCGGATTACGCAGTCGTATTACGGGCGATGGCAGGGGATATTCCTGCTGATCAGCCCGATCGTGATTGCGGGCGTGCTGGCGATCGACTATCGGTTCCTAGGCACTGGACTGTTCTCGAACGTGCTGTTCATAGGCGCGAACGCGCTGCTGGCGCTGGCGTTCACGGCGGAATCATTTCGAGGCGTGCGGGGCTGGATATCCCTGATATGGGAGCGCACGGTTCAGCCGGCGGAGTTGGCCAAGCTGGCCGTGATAATACGCCTGGCGCAGCGTTTGTCGAAGAAGGATAAGCCGCTGGCCGGGGTAGGGGATTTCATAAGGATCGGCATGATCGTCGCGATTCCGGTAGGGTTGATACTGCTGCAGGGCGAGATGGGTTCGGCGGTCGTGATACTGTTCTTTGTGCTGGCGATGATCATTATAGCGGGCGTTGACGCGCGGGTGATACTAGGCGTGCTGCTGACCGCGGGCGCGATGACGCCGATTATGATCATGTTTATGCAGCGCAGCGGATCGTATAGGTTTGCGCGTCTGCTGGCGTTCTTCGATCCCGCGACTGCGTCGAGCGATATTACATATCAGCAGCGCAACGCGCAGATCGCCGTTGGTTCAGGCGGGTTGAAGGGGCAAGGGCTGTTTCAGGACGGGTCGCTAAGCTCGCTGAACTTTGTGCCGGAGGATCATACGGATTTCATATTCTCGTCGATTGGGGAGACGATGGGGTTCGCGGGGTGCGCCGTGTTGCTGGCGCTGTATCTGCTGCTGGTTATTAGGATGATAGTGCTGGCGATCAATACGCAGGACAAGTTTGGGCAGCTGATTATAGTGGGTGTGGCGACGATGCTGATGTTTCATATATATCAAGGTGTGGGGATGTGCATTGGGCTGATGCCGGTGATGGGGATACCGCTGCCGTTCGTCAGTTACGGGGGATCAAACCTGACGGTCAATATGGCGGGCATCGCGCTGGTGCTGAATGTGACGCTGCGGAAGCCTCAGCCCACCCACGCGGAAGCGGCGGAGACGGTGCGGGCGCGCAGGATCAGGCCGCCGCGCAAGGATCGCAATGCCGAGCGCGCAATGAAGCGTGTAGCCGCGCCTGCCCTGCCCGCACAGGTGCAGACATCGGACGCGCGGCAGCCCGCAGTGAGGCAGGAAGCCGGGCCAATGCGGCTGGAGAGGTATTAGGGGCTAGGGGAACCCCCTCTGTCGCTGCGGCGACGCGGCGCATCCGCGCCTTCGGGAAGTGCGCTGCGCGCCCTCGCTACGCTCAATTGCGATCCCCCTCCCGACCTCCCCCGGGGTTAACCCCCTCTGTCGCTGCGGCGACATCTCCCCCTAGGGGGGCGATGAGGGTTGTCGGTTACCATGTGGTTCGCAAGCAACGGGGGACGGGTTGCGCTGCGAAGTAAACTATCCAGGTGAAACCGGCTGGCCGTAACCGGTAGAATGTGTATCACGATGGTCCAGGCGAAGCCTGGTCAGGTTTCGAAAGGGCGGATAGCCCTTCGCAGGGGCCGGGACGCGGCGCATCCGCGCCTTCGGGAAGGGGATTGCGATCCCCCTCCCGACCTCCCCGGGGCTTGGAACGAAGAACCACGAAGCGCCCCGCCAGTGATAACACCATAAGGAATAGTCAACTTACGTCATAGTGGCGGGGCGCCACAAACTTAAAGCGCATTCGATCCGCAGATCGAACAGCGTCCCGCCGCAGCGGACAACCGAGCACCACGCCTCGCAACCCTCACTAAGCTCACATCAATTTACTCCGCCTTAAGGAACTGTCTCCCCGTTCCAGCCGTATCCGTCTCTATGCAGGAAAAGAGGCGATCCAGATGATCCTTGCCCAGTTTCGGCGTAACCAGGCTGACCACTGGTACGATCACCAATCCCGCAAGCATCACGAACGCGCCGCAATTGATTGGCGACTGTATGATCGTTGGGAAAAACGGTCGCGCAAATATGTTCAGTATCATCACCAGCATAGCGAATATAAAGTTCACCCATACCGCCGCGCGGGTCAGCCATCGTCCATACAGAGAGTACAAGAACGGCGCGAGGAACGCCCCAGCCAGTGTGCCCCACGATATGCCCATCATCTGCGCGATAAACGTCAGTCCGCCCTTATACTGCACGATCGCTATCGCCGACGCAAGCACGATAAACACTGCAATCAGCAAGCGTATCGTTTTCAGCTGTCTTTTCTCTTCCATGTCCTTGACTATACGTTCTCTTAGGAAGTCCAGCGTGAATGTGGACGCGCTTGACATGACCAGCGAGGACAGCGTCGATAGGCTAGCCGCGAACACCAGCACGATCACCACGCCGATCAGCCAGTCGGAGAACCCGCTGAGCATCGTGGGGATCACCGCGTCATACCCTTGATCCGCGACGTTTACCGGAAACAGCCGCCCGAACCCACCCAGGAAGTAGCAGCCGCCCGAGACGATTATCGCGAACACGGTCGATATGACAGTGCCGGTCGATATGTTTTTCTCGGACTTGATTGAGTAATACTTCGCAACCATCTGAGGTAACCCCCACGTGCCGATGGACGTGAGCAGCACGACGCCCAGCAGATCCAACGGGTTCGGCCCGAATATCGACGCGAACGCGCCTGGCATATCCATCGCTGCGGGATCGCTGACGTTTGACAGAGCCTTCATTGATCCGGCGAAGCCTCCGTTCACATTTAGCACCGCGCCGACGACTAGCACAATGCCGAGCAGCATGATTATCCCTTGAATAAAGTCGTTGATAGCAGTCGCCATGTATCCGCCGACGATGACATATACGCCCGTTATAGCCGCCATGATCACTATGCACACGATGAAATCCACGTGATACGCCATCTCAAACAGTCGCGACAGACCATTGTACAGCGACGCGGTGTATGGGATCAGGAATATGAACGTGATGACAGACGCAGCCAGCTTCAGGTTGCTTGAGTTCAGCCTCTTCCCAAAGAAGTCGGGCATTGTCGCGCTGCCCAGGTGGCGGGTGATCAATCTGGTGCGCCGCGCGAGCACGACCCATGCCAGCAGTGAACCGATGAACGCGTTGCCTAGCCCGATCCATATCGCCGATATCCCGAACCGCCATCCGAACTGCCCTGCGTATCCGACAAACACAACCGCCGAAAAGTATGACGTTCCGTACGCGAATGCGGTTAACCATGGGCCGACCGATCGTCCGCCCAGCACGAAACTGTCTACCGAGCGATTCCGCGAACGCATCGCGAACCCCACGATCAATGTTACCACCACGAACAGCACCAGCAACCCTGCCTTGATAATCATGCACATACCTCCTTGTTTTAAGACCAGATACCCCCCGACAGAAGAATACAAAACCGCCCTTGGAATAATTCCAAGGGCGGTTAACCCGCTGTACCACCTTGATTCCGTACAGCCTCGCGGCGCGTACGCTCGTCGGGCGCAATCACGCCCCAGCGCTATAACGGGCGCTCCCGTCAAACCCTCTTTATAATTGAGTTTGCGGCTCCCGGACTGTAATTCACCCTGACCCCTCAACCGATTCGCACCACCCATCGGCTCTCTTGATGAGGATTAATAGAGCTACTGCTTTCCCGTTCATTGCCTTTGATATGCGCTGAAGTATACAGGGATGCGCGGGTTCTGTCAAGAGGAAATTTGTGAGATGGGGTGGAGATTGTACGGCCGCTTGTCAGCCACGATAGTCGCTCGCGGCGGGGGCGCGCTGTTCGATCTGCGGATCGAATGCGCGCGTAAGTTTGTAGCGCCCCGCCATTTCGTTCCCCCGTTCCAAGCCCGGAGGAGGTCGGGAGGGGGATCGCAATCCCCTTCCCGAAGGCGCGGATGCGCCGCCGTCCCAGACCCTGCGAAGGGCTATCCGCCCTTTCGAAT
>JAISBH010000269.1 GCA_031266295.1 Oscillospiraceae bacterium
CGTAACGCAACCGGTTTCCCCGTTCTCTCGTTCCAAGCCCCGGGGGAGGTCGGGAGGGGGATCGCAAACCCCTTCCCGAAGGCGCGGAAGCGCCGCGTCCCAGACCCTGCGAAGGGCTATCCGCCCTTTCGAAACCTGACCAGGCTTCGCCTGGACCATCGTGATACACAGTCTACCGGCTTCGGATTGCCGGTTGTACCTGGATCGTCTATCTCGTAACGCAACCCGTTCCCCGTCACTTGTGAACCGCATTGTAACCGACAACCCTCATCGCCCCCCTAGGGGGAGATGTCGCCGCAGCGACAGAGGGGGTTCCCCGGGGGAGGTCGGGAGGGGGATCGCAATTGAGCGTAGCGAGGGCGCCGCAGCGCACTTCCCGAAGGCGCCGCCGCGCCTTCTTAATACCAGTACCGACTCTTCTCCTCCGGCAGCTCCCTAAACAGGTCAGTCGACAGGTATCGTTCACCCGTGTCGGGCAGTACCGCCAATACAACCTTGCCGTCATTCTCAGGCCGCTTTGCCAGCTTCGCAGCCGCGAACGCCGCCGCTCCGGACGATATCCCCACCAGCAAACCCTCAACCCGCGCCAACACCCGCGCCGTATCGATCGCCTCGGCATCCTGTACCTTATATACCTCGTCAATCAGATCGCGATCCAGCACCTTCGGTATGAACCCAGCGCCGATCCCCTGTATCTTATGCGGCGACGGATTCCCACCCGAAAGCACAGGCGAATTAACCGGTTCGATGGCCACCAGCTTGACAGATGCCTTCTTCCGCTTGAGATACTCTCCCGCTCCGGTCAGCGTGCCGCCGGTACCCACGCCGGATACCAGCACGTCTATACGTCCTTCAGTCGCTTCCCATATCTCCGGTCCCGTGGTCTCGCGGTGGATCTTCGGGTTCGCCGGGTTGTCGAACTGCTGCAGTATCACACCGCCGGGTATCTGCACCGCCAATTCTTCTGCGCGGCGCACGGCGCCCTTCATTCCCTGTGCCCCAGGCGTTAGTTCCAGCTCCGCGCCCAGCGCCTTGAGCAGACTGCGCCGCTCCAGACTCATCGTGTCCGGCATTACGATGACGATGGGATATCCCTTCGCCGCCGCGACGAACGCCAGCCCGATCCCCGTGTTGCCTGACGACGGTTCGATAATCGTGTTGTCTGAACCAAGCCTGCCGGATGATTCGGCGTCCTCGATCATCGCCAGCGCTATGCGATCCTTGACGCTGCCCAGCGGATTGAAGTATTCCAGCTTGAACAGCAGCTCGCTGCTGTTCAGCTTCGCCAGCTTCTCAAAGCGGCGCGGACGCAGTACCGGCGTCGCCCCTATCAAGTCGGTTAAATTCTCTACGATTCGCGCGCTCATGCCGACTCACGCTCCTTGATGTTGTCATTTACGTCGCTTGCAAGCCACGCCTCACTTAGCGGCAGCTCCACGTTTCGTGAGATATTCCTCGCGAAGTTGATGTTTTGCAGCGCCTTGTCAGCCTTGCGCGCCAGCTCGAACGCGCCCGAATACCCCATGAAGTTGAACGCCTGACCGAACAGCGGTATCGTCGGGATGCCCAGCCGCGTGACCCAGCCGTTCGCGCCGACGTGCCCGCAGTACAGATCGGGTTTCAGCTTGCTGAGTATGTTCAGTTCCTCGGCGGGCATACCGGCAGCCACCTCTATTAGCAGCTCGCCGTCGGTCACGTTCTCCAGGATATCCTCGACGAAGCGATCTACGTTGTGCGCCTTGACGCCTAGCAGTTTCATGCCCAGCGAGTGGAAGAACTCCGCCGTGGTGAGTATGCGCGTCTCGCCGCCGCCGACAAATACCGACTTGCCCTTCAGCCTCTCCTTGATGGGCGCGAGCGCTTCCTCAAGCTGTGCTTTCTCAATAGCGATCAGCCTCTCCGCCTCGTACTCCAGATGGAAATACTCCGCTATCTTGCGCAGCCATATGCCTGTGTTCTTGACGCCGATGGGCAGCGTGTCGATGATGTAGGGCGTGCCGAACCTTTCCTTCAGATGACCGAGCAAGTAATCGTCGTGAGTCGCGCAGACGGAGACGTTCAATGCGGCTTCGCCGATGTGCTTGAGATCGTCCAGCGACGCGTGCAGCGGCAGGAAGCGCGGGTTCAGTCCCAGCGCGCGCACCAGTCGGCACAGCTCCACCTCGTCGCCATTGCTGTTCGAGCCGACGTTGAACAGGTTGACCGTGCGGCTTTGCTTGAACCGATCTCGCTCCTCGCCTTCATCCCTCGCGCCGCTGGCGCGGTTGAGCGCCTTGTCGTACCTTTCATGCGGATCGATAAGGAAACGCAGCACACCGTGATAGGCGCTGTCGTATCCGGACGCTACATAGCGACTCTTGAATCCCTCGCAGTGTATGGGAACCAGCTTCGCGGAGACCTGATCTGCTAACTCGCTGCACAACGAATCGATGTCGTCGCCTATTATCCCCGGCACGCAGCCGTTCGCGATTATGATCGCCTCGGGATGATACTGCTTTTCGGCGTAAAGAACGGCGCGGCGCAGTTTGTCTATCCCGCCCTGCACGACGTCCAGTTCGCCCATGTTGGTATGCAGCCAAATGAATTCCTCATCCTTCTTGCCTTTGGAAGCGCGCATCGTGCGGCGCATACCGCCCATCCCGACATAGCGCGAATTGCAGCCCAGCGGAGAATGTGTGATCATCACGACGTTGGTCAGCGATGAGACGATCCCGCAGGCCAGGTTCAGCTGACAGCCGCCGCTCTGATCGAACTTGCGCCTTTGCATCTGCGCGCAGCCGGACTTGACGTCCCCGCGCAGCTGCGAGCAACTCCCGCAGAACGCGGAGCATACGCCTATGCGCGTCTCGCGCACGGGCGGCGCGAGCGTAGAGGTAAAACCATAGGATAATTCGTCCGAATACTTAGACATAAATCCTCCTTATCGCGCCGATACCAGGTTTGTTATCAGATCCTCCACCAGCGTCAGCGCGCCGTTGAACCCGACGATGCGCTTGTTGAGAATCACGCGGTTGCTGACCGGGAACGCTACGGACAGGAAGCCCGCGTTCAGGGTCTCCGCCAGTCCGCGTTCTATTACGGAACCAACGACGTATACGGGCGTCAACGCGTTGTAGTGCTTCTCGTTATGGTTGTCGGGCCAGGCGCGGCGCACAGACTCAACCAGCTCCGACGGGTTGCGTTCGAACATCACGATGGGCTTGCGAACGGAATCGATGTCCTTGAATAGATCGTCATACCGCGCCTGCTCGTATTCATCATCGATGTCGTGGATGTTTGTAACGAACGGCAGCCAGCCCAGGTCGTTGGCCAGGTAATGGGTTAACGCGTGCGCGTAGTAACTATCCGCCGCGACGATCAGCCACCGCTGGAAGTCCAGGTCGGAGTATATATCCACGATCCGTTCGAGGAATGAATAGTATGTCCTTGTCTCGTGTGCGATTACGTCCTCAACGCGTGTGCGGTCCAGATGCAGCGCGTCCGCTACCTGGCGCAGGAACGCAGCCGTCGCGCTCGGGCCTATCGGTATCTCCGATTGGATATACGGGATACCATGCCTGCTCTCGAACGCCTTCGCGCTGTCGACGCCGGCTTGCGTCGAAAACACGATGTTAAGCCCCGCGCCACCGTACTTGCGGATCGCCGCGACGCTCTCGCCAGATCCAAAGAATGTGTTGGCCTTAACGCCGATAGACGCGAGCAGCGCGCGAAGCTCATCTAGGTTCCCCCGGAAGAACACGTCATGGCCGGGTACCACGCCCAGTATGTTGACGGTAGCGGGTTCCTTCTCGTCGGACGTCTCGATGATGCTGTTTATCAGCGTAGTCATGACCGCGTCGTAGCCGCGGTATGTGTTGCCGGAGAAGCCCGGCGTCGACGCGCCGATGACGCCGCGGTTCCGGTATCGGTTCGCCACTGCGACGGTGTCGTCGCCGATTATCTCTACTTGACAGCCGGATACCACTATGTATAGGTCGGCGTCCAACGCCTTGAGTGTGGATTCGATCTGCTCGGCCAGCCGATCCTCGCCGCCGAACACCACGTTGTTC
>JAISBH010000296.1 GCA_031266295.1 Oscillospiraceae bacterium
GCCCTCTCGGGGGGAAGGGGGGCGTTCCCTCGTTCCAAACCTGCGCCCCGCCAGTGATAATGCTATAAGGTAATAGTCAACTCACACCATAGTGGCGGGGCGCCACAAACTTAAAGCGCATTCGGTTCGCAAACCGAACAGCGTCCCGCCGCAGCGGTTCGTACAGCATAGGTCATACAGGAAAGAATCCCTTCGGTATTCTGCGTACGTTGCGGTTTTTATTGGCAGGCTGGCGGTGAGGCGATGAACGTGGGAGACGCGGGGGATACGGCTACGCTGCCGAAGACTGTGCCGCTGCGTTCAAGGAGGGTTGTGCGGGCGAGGGATATCAGTTCGTCATGGTACCCAGTGGAGGATTCGCCTGCTTCGGCGTTTGTCGCGGTGGCAATAAGGGTGTCGTCGTCGGCGTAGAGGCCGAATTCAAATCTGCCGCCGGGCAAGGGCGCGCCGATGGCGGTCTGGCGAGCGCCAAGGGTGTATTTCGCTGCGCTTCCGGTGTATATGTCGGCGAACTCGGGATAACCGTCTGGATATTTAGCAGTGGCCACGTAGTTGCCTTGACCGTCGTCGGCTACGTGGACAATTACGGGGTATTCGGCCTTGTCTGAAACCCAGCCATCGCCGTCGCGCGTTTCTTCCTTGACCGTGTATCTGTAATCACCCGGCGCGCCAAACGTCAGTTCCGGAAACACTATCAGCCCGATCTCGCTGTTTTGGATTGCGGAAATGAATCGAGGCGCTTCACCGGCAGGGTATGAATACGACGCCGCGACGCCACCATTGCCGTCCGTGTCGGAATGGATACTGACGGATATTCCCTCGCCGTCGGCTTGCGGATCGTCAGGAGATCCGGCGAGCGGCTTGATCGTCCAGGAGTAATCGCCGACGGTATCCACCGGTACGCTGGCAAACTCGATGGTTCCATATGAGTCGCTCGACGCCGTCGCGATCAGTCCGCCTTGATCGTCAAACAAGCCATACTCGGAGACGCTCTCGGCGGGAGAGAATCCCAGCGTATTCTTCACGGCGGTCAGCGTGATGAACGCCGGAGTAAGCGGGACATAGCTGATATCCACATTGTTATATCCTTGGATATGCGGTTCGCTCCATGACATGCTCTGAATCTGCTCGTTATACATCGCGGCGTCGCCGGATAGGCAGTCGTCGCTGGGCGCGCCTCCCGATGTGTTGTCGGAGAATACGGCCCCCGCCACGACGCACAGCCGCTTAAGATGCGCTTGGTCGATGAATGTGCCGCCGCCGCTGCCTTCGGCGGTGTTGCCGGTGATCTCGACGTCCTCTGCTATAACCGCGCGTATCACGTCGGGTCCAATGTATACCGCCCCGCCGTCGCTGCGGCTTACGTTTGCGGTCAGCCTGCTGCCGGCGCCGACAGACGCTATACGGCCCATGAATCCGATCGCTCCGCCATAATTCGCGCTGTTACGGCACGCTGTGACGTCGGACACAATAGTTATGAGCGCGTGGCTTTCGATTGCGCCGCCATGGCCGTGATCGTCCGCTATATTGTTGCCGCCTATGAGGGCGAGCGATTCTACGCGAAGCATCTCGCTGCCAGGCTCGGCAAGTATCAACGGCAGCGAACGACCGCCTTCATAACCCGAGCCGGATATAGTGAAGTGCTCCAGCGAAAGTATCCTGACCTGCGAGCCTGCACGCACTGTTATAACTTGATCGTTGGCCAATTCGATATCGTTTGCGATGAGAATGGTTGCGAGCGTGCCAGTGCTCACGGCTTCGTCAAGGGCTGTCTGCACCTGCTCGAAGTCGCACGCGACCGCGAAGCTGTCGATGTTGCACTCGAACCAATCGGGCGGGCCATTTACTTCCGGCGTTTCGGCGCTTGAGTTGCCGGCTGCTGCGGCGTCAGGCGTTTTCTTGACGACAATTCCCTGATGCTCGCCCTTGCCGCTCTTGCCGGCTTGCCCCCCTTTACCGCTTTTGCCGGAGCTGTGATTATTGGCTTTGTTGCTAGCGGGCATGGTTTATTCACTCCTTAATAATAGCGTGGATCGGCGAGGAAGCCGCTCGGTTGACGCAGGCGGCGAGAGTGACGAGATCGTGGGAGACGGTAAGCCGGGATGCGCCTTCGCGCCTGCTCTCATCGCCCCATTATGCGACGATGGGAGCAACGACAAAGAGGCCCTTCCGCCGAATCCACGTTAATAATGATTATGAGGCAGAGAATGCCTGTATGCCGGGACTATCCTCATCGCGCCGAAGTCTTGCGCTGGAACACCTCCACCGCTCCGGCGGGCAGATCCATCAGCGTCTGCACCGCGCGGATCAATTCCAGGCGCACGCGGACATCGCTGGCTCCATCCGCGACGACGACCACCCCCACGGCCTGAGGCGCGCTCGTGTTGGATACCCCGCCCAGCCAATCCACAGATGAAGACGTCTCCGCCGCCGCTTCGTATATCATCACATCGACCGTGCCCGCGCCGTCGATGCTGGACAGGATGGACGAAAGCCGCGACTCCAGCGCGCTGTTTGACGCGGACGACGCTGGCGAACCGGTCGTCAAACCGCCGAAATCCGACAAGGCAATGCTTCCGACTACACCTATCAGAACTATCAGCGCGATCCATTCAAGACCTTTGAACTTCTTTAGTTTCGCGCGCCAGGCGGTCAGGAGAGGCTCTCTCCCAGTGTCGTTAAGGCTGCTTAGATTACTATTCGAAGCCGAAGCGCCGTCGTTCCTGAATTCGCTCACGAACCGCCCCCCATAATGGTCTGCAATATCCCGCTCATCATCTGATCCGTCTGGGCGCTGCCAATAAACACCGCTGAGATCGGGCGCAGCAGCGCCCACAGCATCACCAGTCCGCACACCAGCCTCGCGTATTTGCGCATACTCCCGGCCGGAAGCAGCCAGTCGATCAGTGTAATACACAGCGTCAGCGCCGTCAGGTTCCTGAGCAGAGCCGCGAAACCGTCCCACACGCTCCCGCCTCCTTCGTATTGTTAATCATCTTAGCATTACGGTTAAATTACCCACCATCAGCAGCTGCGCCACCAGCAGGAAGAACATCGCCGATACGGCCAGCAGCACGGTGAACAGCATCGTCACCGATCCTGCGAAATCACCCAGCAGATCGACGATCGGGCCGTCCGCGACCGGCTCCAACGCTGCGGCGCAGAACCGGAACACCAGCGATGCGCTCAACGCCTGCACCAACGGCCCTACGCAGTATGACGCGAGCAGCACCAAACCGGTAATGCCCAGCGCGTTCTTGACCAGCATTGAGCACGCGATCAGCGTATCCATCGTGTCCGCCATCATACCGCCGACGATCGGTACGAAGTTGTCGATGGCGTACTTGGCCGTGCGCATCGTCACGCCATCGAACGCTGCCGCACCCATGCCCTGTACTGCCATCACCCCGATGAACACCGTGAAGCAGATGCCCAGCGACCAGTTGGCAATAGTCTTGAGCAGCGAACGCAGGCGACTCAATCCCACATTCGGGGAGATGTGGGTCAGTATCGTGACCAGCGCGGTCGCCAGCGCGAACGACAGCGTCACTCGCTGCACCATCGCAGTCATTGTGCCCGACGCCGCCACGACGGCGGGCTGGAAGAACGCAGACGAGGCAGTCCCGCCCACGGCGGCCAGCAATGTCAATAGCAGAGGGAACAATGCCTGCATCCCAGTGGCGATACCGTCCACTACGGCGCGCACCCTCGCCAATTGATCTAGGAAGAACCGCGCGGCGATCAGTGCGACGAGGGCATATCCGACAAACTGACACGCCTGCGCGACTGCGTCGTTATCGAACGCGGCGCGCATTCGGCTTAGTATCGCGCACAGCAGCGCGGGCACTATCAACTGGATGATCAATCCGGCGCTGCTGCGTAGGGATTGGAACAATGTTTGGATGATGCGTTCCAGTGCGGTCGCGCCATCGAGGACACTCTCGCCCCTAATGACGCGCAGGATCGTATCGCGCACGCTGACGCGCTGAGACGGGGTGAGCATCGAGTCCGCGACACGCTGCCACGCGGTGAGGTCTAATGTATCCAGGAGTGATTCGGCCTGGGATTGGATATCGACGGCGACCGGAGGTTCGATAGCTGGCGCGGACTCGGCAAACGCATGACCGACGGATAAAAGAATCAGACAAATCGCGGCCATAACTATCCTCATAGCGCGCCTCCAGGCACCAGCGCCAGCATCATCTGCATCAGCGATACCAATACGGGTATGGCCAGCATCAGTACCATCAAGCGTCCGCCCAGTTCCACCTTCGAAGCGATGCTGGTCTCACCCGCGTCGCGGCAGAGCTGGCCTGCGAATTCTGTCAGGTATGATATCCCTACGACGCGCACCAGCAGCCAAACGGTGCCTTCCGGCATGTTTGCCATATCCGCCAGTGCGCGCAATATGTCGATCACACCCGACAATTTTCCCGAAATGAAGAGTATCAGGCTGACGCCCGCCGCCAGAGAGAGCACTATAGCCATCTCCGGCCGCTGACCGCGTATCGCAACCGTCAGCAGCGCCGCGGTTATGCCGAAGCCCGCCAGGATCATCACATCCATCTTTCGTATTCCCGCTTTACAGTACAAACATGCTACGCACAGTCGTAAACAATTGGCTGATCAGGTTGACCACCATCAACAAGACGATGACCAGTCCAGCCAGGGTAGTCAGCATCGCCATGTCCTCGCGGCCCGTACGGGTGAGCACCTGCCCCAGCACGGCCACCAGGATGCCTATGCCGGCTATCTTGAATATCAGGTCAACATTCATACGAATCCTCCTATTACCCTATCAGGCAGATGAACAGCGCCAGCCCGCCCAGCAATCCCAATGATATATACAGCCGCTTCTGTCGCGCCGTCTTATCTGCCGCTCGCGCGGCCACGGACGCCAGCGACGCTCGCACGGAATCCAACCTAGCGGTTTGCTGTGGCCTCGCCGTCGCGCCCAGCTCGCGCACCAGCGGCAACAGCGTTGCCGCGTCGGATGCGTCCATGTCGGCGAAGGCGCGTCCGGCGTCGAGCGCGTCGCTGAACGAGAGCGTGCGATCGCGGCGCATGTTATCGACCGCTGCATCAATCACAAGCGAGAGGCGCGCGTCGCCAGGGGCGTCGCTTACAGTGAGACGAGACAGCACGTCTGGCAGCGGGTCGTCGACATAGCTGAGCTGCGCCGCCAATCCATCCAGCAAGCGGGACCATGCCGCTATCGCCTCCTCGCGCCGGACCAGCCTTCGCGCCATGCCCATACCCATCAGCGCACATCCTCCTGCCGCCGCGCCCGCGAACGCCAGTCTCATCATATTCATGCCGGATCAAACTCTGGCATCAGCGTTGGCGACGGCGTCAGGTCGTCGGATACCGATAAAACCCGCGCCGACTCCGACGCTTGATATATAACGCCGAACGTGCCATTCCACGCCTTGAGCACCTGCCCGCCTGGACCTAACTGCACATAACGCTCTAGTGAACGCTGCCTTAGCAGTACGCCGGTAACGGGCCTTTGCATCAATTCCTCCATGCTGCCCGCGTGCGCGCTGACCACCACCGCCGCGCCGCACCTCGACGCCTCGTCGATGGCCTCTGCATCCATAGCCCTGCCGATCTCGTCGGTGATCAGCACATTCGGCGAAAACACGCGCAGCATCAGTATCATGCCCTCGGCCTTCAGGCACGCGTCCAATACGTCCGTCGAGGGGCCGACGTCCATTTGAGGAATGCCTTGACGACACGCAGCGATCTCGCTGCGCTCGTCAACTATGCCGACCTGCATCCCGGCGAGCGCGTGCTGGCGTGCGATATCGCGCAGCATCGTTGTCTTACCACAGCCGGGTGCGGAGAATATCAACGTGTTGAGCGGTCTGTCGCCGTCGGTGATAAGCGGCATTATTTTATCGGCACATCCGGGCACGGGGCGAGCGATCCGCAGCGCGACGGATGAGAAATCCTGCATGTGATGAGCCTTGCCATCCTCGAGCACGACCCGTCCGCACAGTCCCGCGCGGTGACCGCCCGGCAGTGTGACATAACCGCCGCGCAGTTCCTCGGCGCGCGCGTACATGGAGTGTCCCAGCAGGGTTTGCGCGAACTGCTTCACGTCATCGCCGGTGGGGATCCATCGTCCCGAGTGTATGTGATCCAGTCGGTCGACGCGCTCCTTTCCGGCCATGATCATCGCGGGTTGTTCGGCGCGCACGCGTATCTCCGTGACGCGCGCGGCATCGGCCTTGCTGAGGAGATTCACCATGGCGCGCAGGGAGACAGGCAGGAACGCGTCCAGCGTCACACGCCAATCCATTTGAGGTCGCTTCTCCAGATGTGTCGACTGCCGCATTGCGTTAACCCTCCAATTTACCCCAAGCTCCCTCTTCTTCGCACTCCGAAAGAGGCTACCGATACTGCGGGAGGACGTTGCCGCGCATATCGTGCGATTGATACCCCATCGTATGCGCGCGGCCAAGCCGCCAGCACTGAATCACTGAATCACCGCTACTATCGCGCCGACCTTCACTCAAACAGCGTGATGCCCAGCGCACGGTACGTCGCGTCGTCGACAATCTCGGTGGACGGCAGGCCGTGATCGCGCTTGAAACGCAGCAACGCTCGGCGCGTTCCCGGTCCAAACGTGCCGTCCGTGTCACCGGGATCATACCCAAGTGCGAGCAGCCGCCTCTGTACGGCGCACACTTGAGAGCCTCGGTCATCGAACGAGAGCGGTTTCAACTGGTCGCCCAGCTCGCCGTATGGGCCGGACTCGATTATGACCGGCGTGCCTATATACACGCGTTTGTATAGATCCTCTACATCGCGGTTGTACATGCGAATGCAGCCGTGGGATGCGGCGTGGCCGATTGAACCGGGATTGCTGGTACCGTGAACGCCGTATACGCCCCACGGAACCGACAAGCCAAGGAAGCGAGTCCCCATGTCCGTGTTCTTGGGTACGTAGCGTTTGTTGACGTAGAACACGCCCAGCGGGGTAGACATGCCATACGCGCCGATCGCGATCGGGTATCGCTTGACCAGCACGCCGTTCTCGTACAATGAGAGCGTAAGGTTGTGAGCGTCGATAATGATCAGCGATTTGCCGCGCGTTGACGCGGGTCGAACCGCGTCCGGCGAACGGATGTATAGCGTCAGTGCCGCGCACGCTACTATGATCGCCGCGCAGCATATCCCCTTCAGCCGCAGTCGCATTTTGGCCTCCAATCCAGCCGATGACAAATATACTGCTTGACGCGTTAGTTTCGCGGCGGATTTTATGCGTCAAACAGTATAAGCCTATTACGCCGCCAAGTCGGCGGAATAGGAATAGCAGAATATCTATTCATCGTATGCACGGTTTCTTCAATGCAAAACCTGACTATATGGCCGCGCCGGATGACGTGACGGGTGTTTGTGATAACGTATGTTCAATGGGCGTAAGGGCGTAATGGTTAACTGCATGTGCGGCTTACCCCCGTGTAACGCAAAACCACGTAACCATCGGCTGTTCGCTGCGGCGGGACTCTGTTCGATCTGCGGATCGAATGCGCTTTTAAGTTTGTAGCGCCCCGCCACTATGGTGTGAGATGACCATTACCTTATCGTATTATCACTGGCGGGGCGCTTCGTGGTTCTTCGTTCCAAGCCTGGGGGAGGTCGGGAGGGGGACGTCAGTCCCCCTCCCGAAGGCGCGGATGCGCCGCGGCAGATTGTCAAGTCAAGTGCAACACA
>JAISBH010000304.1 GCA_031266295.1 Oscillospiraceae bacterium
CGAACAGTCTGGCTAACGCTACGCGCTGACGCTCTCCGCGGCTCAATGACGTCGGCGCGCGGTCGGGATCCAGGTTCAACAGTTCCAGCGATTCATTGACGCGTCGTTCGCCGTCGTCCTTCGAGACGCCGAGGAAATCCAGTCCAAACGTTAACTCCTGTCGTATCGTCGCGCCGAACAGCTGTCTATCCGGGTTTTGGAACAGATATCCGACAGACCGCGCCAGCGTGCTGACCTTTTGCCGCCGCGTTGACGTTCCTTCTATTAATATGTCCCCGTCTGACGGCTTTATCAATCCCATAATCAGCTTGAGCAGCGTAGACTTGCCCGCGCCATTTTCGCCTGCCAGCGCGGCGAACTCGCCCTTGTCCACGCGCAGGTTGACGCCGCTAATCAGCGCGTGGGATTCGATCGAATAGGAGACGTTTGATAAGCGGATCATTTCCGTCATCTTAGGATACCTCGCGCCATGGTTTCCGCCTCGTCCAGGTTGATGGGAGGAGCGCCGTGATAGAGTCCTTTATCGCGCAGACGCGCGGCCAATGTGGTCACGCGCGGGCAGTTCACACCCAGTTCCAGCAGGCGGCCGGGTCTTTCGAGCGTTTGGCGCACGGGGTCGTCTATCGCGATGCTGCCTTGATCCATCACGATCAAGCGATCGGCGAACGCGCTCAGCAGCATTATTTTCTGTTCTACGACGATGACGGTGGTGTTACGCTCGCGCCGCAGTTGGCTGAGGAGCGTGAACACCTGCACGGACGACGCGGGATCCAGTTCGCCGGTAGCCTCGTCGAGGGCCAGCACGTTAGGCGAGAGCGCCAGCGCGGCGGCCAGCGCGACCTTCTGTTTCTGCCCACCGCTAAGGCTGGAGAGGCTGCGTGAGCGCAAGTCGGCGATATCCAGGTCGGACAGCGCGCGGTCGACGCGTTCGGGGATTTCATCGCGTGGGATGGAGAAGTTCTCCAGCGCGAACAGGATTTCGTCCTCGACCATAGTTGTGACGAACTGGGATTCTACGTCCTGGAACACGCAGCCGACAGTTTTCGATAGTTCAGCCACGGTTGATGTAACGGTGTCCAATCCAGCGACGCTAGCGGAGCCGAAGAAGTCGCCGCGCCGCACATGCGGTACAATGCCGGACAGAGTATGCATCAATGTAGTTTTGCCCGCGCCGGCGGGGCCGATCACGCCGACAAACTCACCCGGCGCGATCGACAGGCAAACATCGTCCAGCGCGCGATTCGCCGAACCCTCATAGCTAAACGACACATTCCGCAGTTCAATCATAAATTGCGCCGCCTTTTCGATAATATCAACGCGACAGCCTTACAGGTTTCCTTATCTTACGGGTTTCCTATCTTACAGGTTTCCTATCTTACAGGTTTCCTTACTTACGGGTTTCCTTGCTTATTTAGGTTTCCCCTACTTTACAGGCTTCTCCCTATGTCGCTAGGTTAACCCCCTCTGCCGCTGCGGCGGCATCTCCCCCTAGGGGGGGCGATAGGGGAGGAAGAACGAAGTGACGGGTTACGAGGTTACGGGCTACGTGGAAGCCAACCCTCTCATCGCCCCCCGTAAGGGGAGATGTCGCCGCAGCGACAGAGGGGGTTCCCCTCATCGCCGCAGCAACAAAGTCCTCCCTTACCCCTTCCGACCGTGAAGCGCAAGCTTCAGCGGCACAGCCAGCGCCTGCACAATAATGGCGTTTATCGCGGCGGTACCAAATATGATCGTCATGAACGCGCCCAGCGCAATCGGCGTAACGTCCGCGCCTGCATAAAACGCCAGATACATCACCGCTATGAACGAAAACCCTGAGCACAGCGTCGATATGAACGTAGCTATAGTCGGATGCAGATCAAACTTTTTAACCTTCATCGGCACGCGCAGCAGCAGGACCATCGCCGCCGCTCCGATCGCCTCGCTGACTATGTTGATATACGGCGTTCCCGGAAAAAATTGGCATATCACACCCGCCAGCACGCCAATAATCAACCCCTCAACCAGCGTCGGTTCTATCAGCATAATCGACAGGCAATACATCGCGATAACGAAGTTAGGTTTCATGCCCGGCACGTTCACCGGGTTAACGGCCTTCAGCACAATCCCCGCAGCCAGCAAAACGCCCAGCAGTATCAAATTACGGATGTTCTGCAGCCCTTTGCGCTGTGTCTGAGGTACGAAACGCTTCTCCGCAACGGTGCTGGAGCCTTGAATGCCGCTCTGGGTGTTGCCCTGTGTCTTTTCCATAATCGGACTCTCCTTCGGGGAATAATCCCCACATTTTAGTAGGAGATGCGCCCGTTGGCGATGCGCTGAATCCGCCGCTTCCACGGCCGGTACCGACTCAATAAAAAACACACCCTACCCTATCAAAGGGCGGATGCTCCGCGGTACCACCTTTGTAACGCCGACCGCTACCCAATCCCCACGGATCCGATAACAAGCCAAACGCCTCTCAGCGAGAATGCCAACACATTCTCCGTCCTTAACGCGGACTCACGTCTCCGATACTCCGACGCCGATCACCCGCCGCCGTTTCCCTTCGCCCTCAACGAACCATTATGCCATGCTGCGTTCCGCGCGTTTCCACCAGTCCGCGCTCTCTGAAAGTTTAGGGTTCTACCCCCCAAAACTCCCGGATTGTATGGGCTTTATCCCATACCCCGGAGGCGCCCGCAGGGCTTTACTCTCGCCTCGAAGGTTTCGATCTATGATATGCGTGGATTCTATCACGGTGCGCGATTCTTGTCAAGCGGGAAATATTTGTTTTTATTGTCGCGCTATGATCAATACGGCACGCTTTATTCAATCGTGAGTTCAAAGAAGATTGCGTTGTGTAAGCATCGGCTGTCCGCTGCGGCGGGACGCTGTTCGATCTGCGGATCGAATGCGCTTTAAGTTTGTGGCGCCCCGCCACTATGACGTAAGTTGTCAACTACCCTACACCATTTTCACTAGCGGGTCGCAGGAGTTGGAACGGTGGAACGAGGAACGATGGAACGTCCCAGCGGGGAGCCTGGGACTCTGTCCCAGACCCTGCGAAGGGCTATCCGCCCTTTCGAAACCTGACCAGGCTTCGCCTGG
>JAISBH010000013.1 GCA_031266295.1 Oscillospiraceae bacterium
GGGGGTACGACGGGGTTTACGGGACTCTGTCCCGATACCCTGCGAAGGGCTATCCGCCCTTTCGAATCCTGACCAGGCTTCGCCTGGACCATCGTGATACACAGTCCATCGGCTTCGGATTGCCTGTTGTACCTGGATAGTCTGTTCCGGAACGCAACCGCTTCCCTCGTTCCAAGCCTCTGGGGAGGTCGGGAGGGGGATCGCACTTGAGCGCAGCGCACTTCCCGAAGGCGCGGACGCGCCGCGTTCTCCGCCGCTTGACAGGCGGATGCGTTGAGTCTACAATAATTTATTGGAGGCTGGTAAAATGAGGTTGTTCATATCTAGCGACATCGAGGGCACCGCCGGGATCGCGCACTGGGACGAAACCGACGCTGACAAGGGCGGCGCGCTCTACCAATACTTCCGCGAGCAGATGAGCCGCGAGGTTGCCGCCGCGTGCCAGGGCGCGCAAGAGTCCGGCGCGTCGGCCATACTCGTTAAGGACGCGCACGATTCAGGACGCAACCTGATTCCACTGATGCTGCCGCGCGGCGTGATGATCCATCGCGACTGGAGCGGCGCGATAGGCTCGATGGCCGACGCGCTGGATGGAGGATTCATCGACCCGGCCGGCGGCGAGACATTCGGTTCGTTCGACGCGTTCGCGTGCACCGGATATCATTCGCCCGCCTATGATAAGGGCAACCCGCTCGCGCATACAATGAACGGATCGATATACGAGATATTCGTAAACGGTCGGCGCGCCAGCGAATTCATGATCCACAGCCTGTATGCTGCCCGGCTGGGCGTTCCCGTCATATTCCTTAGCGGCGACCGCGCGCTGTGCGAGGCCTCAAAGGAGTGGATACCCGGACTGACCACCGTCGCGGTCAGCGAGGGCAGGGGTGGCGCGTCAATCAGCCTGCACCCGATGGACGCCGCCGAACGCATCCATGACGGTATGAAGAGCGCCGTCGCGTCGCTTGATCAGCATAAGAAGCGCTGCCTCGCGCCGCTGCCGGACGCGTTCGAGGTTACGATACGATACACCACCCACGCGAAAGCGCTCAAAAACAGCCAGTATCCCGGCGCGAAACGCGTCGACGAGAAGGCGATACGTTTCGACGCCGATGATTGGCTCGACGTAATGGCTGCGTTCCGGTTCATTCTGTAAACACGCGAGGGCTATATGGGATTGACGGCGTCGTTTCCATTTCCACTGATCGGCGGGCTGCACGCGCGGTTCAGGCGCGGGCCGCTGAACCTAATCACCGACGTACCCGGCGTCCGTGTGGCGCATGTGGATATTCGAGGCAAACTAGATGAACCGCGCCGGGCGGTGCGCACAGGCGTGACCGTAATCATGCCTGGTTCGGGTCATCCGTTTCGGGATAAGTTCACGGCGGGCGCGCACGTGATAAACGGTTTCGGCAAGAGCGTCGGACTGATGCAGATCGCAGAGCTGGGCACGCTGGAGACGCCGATTGTGCTGACCAACACGCTGTCGGTCGGCGCGGGATTCATCGGCGCGGCGCGATACATGCTGGACATTACGCCGGAGATCGGCGAGACGACCGGCACGGTGAATCCAATAGTGCTCGAGTGCAATGACAGCCCCATCAGCGACCTGCGCGCCATGGCCGTCGCGCCGGAGGACGTAACGCGGGCGATCAAGCTAGCTCAGTCCGCAGGGGACGCGTTCGCGGAGGGGGCGGTCGGCGCGGGCAGTGGCATGACTTGCTATGGATTGAAGGGAGGGATCGGCTCGGCGTCGAGGATTGTCGAGGCTGGCGGCACGGGTTATACATTGGGATGTCTGGCGATGACTAACTTCGGTTCGCTGTGCGATTTGACGCTGGCGGGTTGCGCCGTCGGAGCGGAGATTAACGCCGCGCTTGAGAATGACCGCACCGTTGTGATTCATCCGTTCGGCGACGCGGAGCCGCGCGACGAATGCGGGGATTCAGACGATTCGGGGTATTCAAGCGATTCAGACGGTAAAACACAGGATCGCGGCAGCGTGATAATCGTCGCGGCTACTGACGCGCCGCTGTCTGATCGGCAGCTGACCCGGCTGGCCAAGCGCGCGCAGTCCGGCATCGCTCGAACCGGAGGCTACACGGGCAACGGCAGCGGCGAGATAGCCGTCGCGTTCTCAACGGCGAACCGCGTGCCGCACGATCCGCCCGCCGAACCGCGAGTGATTCAAACATCGCCGGAGTCGATAATGGATACGTTCTTCGCCGCGATGGTAAGCGCGGTCGAGGAATCCATCCTCTCGTCGATGGAGCACGCGGGGACTACGCCGGCACGGCGCGGCGGCGTTATAATGGGTTTGAACGACGCGCTGAGTAAGGTCAGCCCCCTCTGCGCAGCGGCAGAGGGGGCTAACCCCGCGCCGCGACGGAAATGGAGGTTAACCCTAAGCCACGACGGAAGTGAGGGATACTCCCTCTCATCATAATCACACTAAAAAGGAGCGGATGACACATGGAAACCCTCGCGTACTTTAACGGCGTAATAGGCGAGCTCGACGAGGTCATGGTTCCCTTCAACGATCGATCGCACTGGTTTGGCGACGGCGTGTACGACGCGACCTGCGGCGGGAATCACATCCCGTTCGCGCTGGAAGATCACATCGACCGGTTCTACAACAGCGCGCGCCTGGTCGATATCCAGATCGAGCAATCGAAGGATGAACTGAACAAGCTGCTGCGCGATCTGACAAAGAGGGTCAGCTCGCCCCAGACGCAGGTGTATTGGCACGCCACGCGAGGCACGGCGAACCGCAACCACGTATACCCCGTCGGAGTGAAACCGAACCTGTTTGTAATGATCCGCCCGTTCCCGCTGGTCGATCTGGATCACCGCGAGACGGCGATAACGGTAGAGGACAACCGGTTCCTGATGTGCAACGTCAAGACGCTGAACCTGCTGCCCAACGTGCTGGCCGCCGAAAAGGCTAAGCAAGCCGGAGCGGACGAGGCGATATTCCATCGCGGATCGCGCGTAACCGAGTGCGCGCACAGCAACGTTCACATATTAAAGGACGGCGTGTTCCGCACCGCGCCGCTTGATAATCTGATACTGCCCGGCATCGCGCGCAAGCACCTATGCAAGCTGTGCGACGGGCTGGGCATCCCGGTTCTTGAGGAGGCGTTCACGGTCTACGAGATGATGGACGCGGACGAGGTGATGGTATCCAGCGCATCGACATTCGGCGTAGGACTAAAGTCGATCGACGAGAAGCCTGTCGGAGGCAAGGCGCCCGCGCTGCTTAAGAGAATCCAGGACGCTGCGATGATCGAGTTCTTCGAGTATACCCAGCAGCCTGAAAAGGCGGCGGCTGTCAAGCGCGGTGAAAAAGTAGCAGTGTAATCGTAAAGGATGATATCATTGACTCAAACAATGACTCAGGCGGAATTGACTGAACGCAATGTCGGCCAGAACCTGGACGATTTAATGAACCTGGATCCGCGCGGCTACGGCGTGTGCCGGATACTTTATCCGGCGTCGCGCGCCCGCGCGGGCGAACCGGTATCCACCCTGTTCGCCAAACGGCTGCTGAACGCCGTACCCAAGGATGGGTTGGTTCACATTATAACGGGGTTCGTGCTGCTGCCGCACAGGCATGGCGAGATGGATGGGATTGTGGGTGCGGCGCTCTTAGCCCGGGCGTTAAACGCGCTGGGCCGTAAGAGCGCGATCATCGTCCCTGACGCGTGTGTCGAGGCTGCCCGCGCGCTGGTCGGCACGCTGGGATTGCACAGCTATTCCAGCATCGAACAGACGCTGAAATACCCGCACTCGGCCGCGATAATCGCCTTCCCGACGGACGCAGGGCTGGCTGAACCCGCCGCGAAGTCGATACTGGCGGAGGGCAGGCCATCCGCCGTCGTCGCAACGGAGGCCGCCGGGGCGAACTCCGAGGGCTGCTATCATACATCCATGGGGTTTGACGTGACCGACCTGGAGGCCAAGTCGGAGGCGCTGTTTAACCTCGCGAAG
>JAISBH010000051.1 GCA_031266295.1 Oscillospiraceae bacterium
CAGGCGGGCGAAATAATATGTATAGCGAGCAGGAACAGGTTCGCCGCGGCAAGCTGGACGCGCTGCGCGAGCAAGGTCAGGATCCGTACCGGATAACGCGGTTTCCCGTTACGGCGGTCAGCGCGGACGTACATGCGCGCTTTGACGAACTGGACGGTCGTGACGTCGCGATAGCGGGTCGGATGCTCTCGCGGCGGGTAATGGGCAAGGCGTCGTTCGGTCATCTGCTGGACGGCGGCGGCACGATCCAGATTTACGTAAAGCGCGACGACGTTGGCGTGGAAGCTTACGCCGCGTTCAAGGACTGGGACATCGGCGACATTATCGGCGTGAAGGGATTCGCGTTCCGTACTCAAAAGGGCGAGGTGTCAATCCACGCGCGCGAGCTGATCCTGCTGTCCAAGTCGCTACGGCCGCTGCCGGAGAAATTTCACGGCCTGCAGGATACCGACCTGCGATACCGCCAGCGGTATGTCGATCTGATCGTCAACCCGCAGGTGCGCGACGTGTTCGTCAAGCGCGCGAAGATAATCGCCGCGCTGCGCGATTTCCTGAACGGACACGGCTTTCTGGAGGTGGATACCCCCATACTGCACACGCTGGAGACGGGCGCGGCGGCGCGTCCGTTCAAGACGCGGCATAACACGCTGGATATACCCATGTACCTGCGTATCGAACTGGAGCTGAACCTGAAGCGGCTGATAGTGGGCGGGTTCGACAGGGTGTACGAGGTCGGTCGGATATTCCGCAACGAAGGCATGGATCAGCGCCACAACCCCGAGTTTACGATGATCGAGACCTACCAGGCCTACGCCGATTACAACGACGTGATGCGCATGGTCGAACAGATGCACGAGCATGTCGCGCTGAAGGTGCTCGGCACGACCGACATTGTCTATCAAGGCGAGACGATTCATCTGGCAGCGCCGTGGAGGCGCGTCAGCATGACTGACGCTGTGCGCGAGGCCAGCGGATTCGATCCGGAATCGTGGATCGACGACGAGTCAGCGCGGATGGCGCTGACCGCGAAGGGCATGCGCGTCGAAAAGGACGCAACGCGAGGCGACTGCCTGGAGGCGCTGTTCGACGAGTTCGTCGAGCCGGGTCTGCGTCAGCCCACGTTCATCACGGATTATCCGGTCGAGATATCACCGCTCGCCAAGAGAATGCCCGACAAACCCCATCTGACCGAGCGGTTCGAATACTTCATAGTGGGCGGCGAGTTCGGCAACGCGTTCAGCGAGCTGAACGACCCGATCGACCAGCGCGCGCGGTTTGAGCGGCAGGTGGCCGCGATGTGCGCCTCGAAGCTGGGCGAGGGACGTGATCCGCAGGTGGATGAGGATTACCTGGACGCGCTGGAATATGGTATGCCACCGACGGGCGGACTAGGGTTCGGAGTGGACCGGCTCGTGATGCTACTGACGGATTCTCCGTCAATCCGGGATGTACTGTTGTTCCCGACGATGAAACCGAGGTGATTTGTATTGGTTAGCGCAGTCGCCACCCCTATAAACAGGAAGCGCATCCGCGACCATTTCACTTACTCGTTCTGGAAGTACGCCCTGCTCGTGATACTGGGCGTGCTGGGCTGGAATTTGATCTACTCCGTCACTGCGTATCGGCCGCCCAAGGATAAGAAGGTGGATATATACCTGGTGACGGTGGCTCTTGAGGCCGATTCGACTGAACGTCTCGCAAACCTTGCGGCGCCGGAGTTTCCCGATATGGAGTCCATCAACTTCCTCAACGTCGCGCTGGGTGCGGCGGACGATTACTACGCTAATATCCAGCTGACCACCTATATCGGCGCGCAGGAAGGCGACGTTTATCTGATGCCGTGGGATAGGTTTCAGACCTTCGCCGAAAGCGGTTTATTCGTTCCGCTGGACGAGTGGTTGACCGACGGCACTATTGATGCGCGCGGCATTGATCCTGGTAAGGGACGCATGGCGATCGTCGACGACGACGGTGAGAACAGGGTTGTGGGCGAGGCTCTTATATATGGTTTGCCGGCTGAAACGTTATACGGTATGATCGATCAAGGCGTGGATAATCGCGGGCTGTGGATCGGCGTGACCGCGTACTCTGGTAACCTGCCCAACGCGGCCAAGATGGTTGATTGGATGATCGCTTCGTTCCAGACAGAGAAGCCGCAATGGCTGATCGATTACGAGGCGGCACAACCGGATCCTGCCATAGGGGACGAGGCTTTGCCGTCTTACTAGCGGGTTTTGTCGGAATTAATCCGCAGCGGCGCAGGGTTAACCCCCTCTGCCGCTGCGGCGGCATCTCCCCCTAGGGGGGCGATGAGGGTTGTCGGTTACGATGTGGTTCGCAAGCAACGGAGGAATCGGTTGCGCCACGAGATAGACTCTAAAGCACAGCCGGCAGTCCGAAACCGATGGCTTGTGCGCAAACGATGGTCCAGGCGAAGCCTGGACCATCGTGATACACAATCTACCGGCTTCGGACTGCCGGTTTTACCTGGATAGTCTGTTCCGGTACGCAACCGGTTCTCCGTTGCTTGCGAACCACATCGTAAC
>JAISBH010000057.1 GCA_031266295.1 Oscillospiraceae bacterium
CTTCGCCTGGACCATCGTGATACACAGTCTACCGGTTTCGGACTGCCGGTTTTACCTGGATAGTCTATCTCGTAACGCAACCGGTTCCCCGTTGCTTGCGAACCACATCGTAACCGGCAACCCTCATCGCCCCCCTAGGGGGAGATGTCGCCGCAGCGACAGAGGGGGTTAACCCCCGCCCTCCCTACGCCTAAAGTGCGTTGATCAAGTCATAGAGATTCTTATCAAACTTGGGCTTTAGCCCCAGCGCCTCGCGTATAGGCATGAAAAATACTTTGCCGTTGCGTACGCCTATCACTTGCTCCTGTATGCCGTCTTTCAGCAGCTTTACCGCCATTGCACCGGATTCAAACGCGAACGCCGCGTCTTCCGCGTACGGCGCGGAACCACGCTGTATATACCCCAGCACCGTCGAACGCGCCTCACACCCCGGCACCATGTACCGCAACACCTTGGCCAGCGTGTGCGAATCCAGCGGCTGGTTGGGCGAATGTTTCTTACCCCAATCCGGATCCCTCGCGCTCAAATACTCGTATGCGTCGAACGGCTCCATATTATGGTTCTGAAACACACCCTCGGCCACAATTACTGTCGCCCTAGTATCCCCATCCCTCATCAGCGACTCAAACCGATTCGCGATCTGATACATATTGAACGTCTGCTCCGGCACAATCAGTATCTCGCTGCCCGTGCACATAGCGGTGCGCAGCGCAATATCGCCGCAGTTTCTCCCCATCACCTCTACTACCGCTACACGGTCGTGAGAACGCGACGTCGCGCGGATCATTCTTACCGAATTAACGCACACATTTACCGCCGTGTCATATCCCAGCGACCGTTCCGTATACGCCAGATCGTTGTCAATCGTGCCCGGTATACCTACGCATGGCATACCCAGATTGCACAGCGCCATCGCGCCATTGAACGAACCGTCGCCGCCGATAACTATCAGGCCTTCTATCCCCATCTCCCGCAAGTTCCTAACAGCAAACTCGCGAACGTCGGGGTTCAGGAACTCAATACACCGCGCCGTGCGCAGGTATGTGCCCGGCTGATCCGCTATGTCAAGCACCGTATCCAGCGCGAGGATCTCCATATCATCCTCAACGTGCTTACGCTTGCGCAGCAGCCCGTTGTAGCCGCGCTTGATCCCTACTAGCTCCATATCGTACAGCGCGGCAAACCGCGCGACGGATACCACGGCGGCATTCATGCCCGGCGCGTCTCCGCCGGAGGTCAGAACCCCTATACGATGCATAAACCATTCCCCACGTTTCTATATGATTATATATCTGGCCGCCCAAACATCACGCAGCTGGCCTCCTTGGCCTCTGTGGGCAGCGTCATCAGTTCATAGAAATTCTCCTCGGATGACAGCGTGCGGTATACCGGCCTTACCCGCACCATAAAACCCTCGCGGCGCAGCCTCTCGTACGCCTCGTCTGCGGCTGTCTGCGACCGCACCATATGAATAACAATCCACATAGCCGCATCTCCCGCACCCCATGCGTCAACTGCCACCAATGTTCAGTATAACATATGATCAGTTGTGTATCAAGGTGGAGGATTAACAACTTTATAACAACAATATTGGGACACGGTTTGTCGTGCCCCAATATTTATACCCCGTACCGCTAAGAATTTCCACGGATTATCGTCACTCGCTAAGGTGAGTGGAGGATATTGAATAACGCCTTTAAAGTAAAACCAGAAGGATCAGAACTTCGGCACCACTGCGCCTTCGTACGTCTCCTCTATGAATCGCCTCAGTTCCTCGTGATGCAGGATCTCGGCCAGCTTGAGGATAGCCTCGTTGGTTTCGCTGCCCTCCTTCACGACAAGCGCATTGGCGAACGTGTCGGCCGCCAGCGAGTCCTTCGCTTCGGAGGCGAGCGCGTCGGCAGCGGCGTTGAGTCCCGCGTCGAGCGCATAGTTGCCGTTGATCACCGCGATGTCAAAATCTGGCAGCGCACGCGGAATCTGCGCGGCTTCCAATTCGGTGATTTTAAGACCCTTCGGGTTTTCGACAATGTCCTTGACCGTAACGGTCAGACCCACGTCTTCGGGCAACTTGATCAAGCCTTCGGCCTCAAGGAGCAGCAAGGCGCGCGCCTCGTTGGTCGTGTCGTTGGGTACCGCGACCTCCGCGCCGTCGGCCAGTTCATCCAGCGAGTTCACCTTGCCGGGGTAGATGCCCATCGGCTCATAGTGCACGTCGGTCAGCGGGACAAGGTGAGTGCCATTGTTCGCGTTGAAGTCGTCTAAGTAGGGGCGATGCTGGAAGTAGTTGGCGTCCAGGTCGCCGCTTTCCAACGCCAGATTGGGCAGCACGTAATCGGTGAATTCCGTTACGACCAGATCGATGCCCTGCTCCGCCAGCAGCGGCACGACGAAGTTCAATATCTCCGCGTGAGGCACGGGCGTCGCGCCGACGGTCAGTTTCACGTTGTCAGCCAGCGCCGGGGCGATGCTAAGCGCGAGCGCGAGGGCCAGCGCCAGACCTAGCGATAATAGCTTGCGGTTCATAGTTGTTTCCCCTTTCAAAATGTGTGCTGCGATTTTGCGTATCGCTGCCAGTTCTTCCCAAGAATCACGTAATTCCTATCGGGATACATGATAATACGTTTTGTGTGACTTGTCAAGCCCTTCCTGCTCTCGCAGTCTCGGCTTTAAAGCGGCTTTGTGCGATTTTGCACGAATTAACGCAGTTCAGCGCAATTTCCACGCCAGATCGGCGGCGAACAGCTCCCGCTTCAGCGACTCATACGACGTCCCGTCTCCGATGCGGACGAACTCGACGCCCATTATCTCCGCCCAATCCTCAAGCATCGCGACGTCGGCGTCGTAGCTAAACACGGTGTGGTGCGCGCCGCCCACGAGTATCCAGCACTTCGCGGCCTCGGCGAAACTGGGCAGCGACCTCCACATCACACGCGCTACGGGCAGATTCGGCATCTGGTATATGGGCTTGACCGCCTCAACCTCGGCGACGATCAATCGCAGCCTTCCGCCCATATCGACTAATGTTGCGGCGGTCGCACTGCCCGGGTGACCCTCGAATACCAGACGTGCGGGCGGTTTGCGGCTTCCAATGCCCAGCGCGTGGACTTCGATGCGCGGTTTATCCGCCGCCAGCGACGGACATACCTCCAGCATGTGCGCGCCCAGCGACAGCTCACGTCCCGGGGTCAGATCATAGGTGTAATCCTCCATGAAGCTGGTGCCGCCGGGCATACCCTCCGTCATGGCCTTGACGACCGCAACCATAGCGGAAGTCTTCCAGTCTCCCTCGCCGCCGTAGCCGTAACCCTGCGCCATCAAGTCCTGGCTGGCCAGGCCGGGCAGCTGCTCCATGCCGTGCAGATCCTCAAACGTGTTGGAGTATGCCGATGCGCCCTCCGCCTCCAGAATGCGGCGTATCGCTATCTCCTCCTTGGCCTGATAGCGGATCTCCGGGAGGTCGAAAGACGGCGCGGAGTAGCGACGCGCATACGCTCCCAATTGGCCATCAATGTCCGCCTCCGTAACGCGCGACATCTCGCCGACCAGATCGCCGACAGGCCAGGTGTTCACCTGCCAACCCAGCTTGATCTGCGCCTCCACCTTGTCGCCTTCGGTCACTGCCACCTGTCTCATGTTGTCGCCGAAACGCACTACCTTCAAATCGCGGCTGAACGCGGCGCCCGCCGCCGAACGCATCCACGACGCGAGCTGCATCACGACGGGATCGTCCCGCCAGTACCCGACGATTATCTTGCGCGGCAGGCGCATCCTCGCGCCGATGAATCCATGCTCCCTGTCGCCGTGCGCACTCTGGTTCAGGTTCATGAAATCCATGTCAATCTCGGTATCCGGGATGTTCCTGTTGAACTGGGTGTGCAGGTGGCAGTAGGGCTTGTTCAGTATAGACAGCCCCGCAATCCACATCTTGCTGGGTGAGAATGTATGCATCCAAGTGATCACGCCGGCGCACTCGGGGGCGTTGCTGGCCTCGCGCATGATACGGGTGATCGCCTCCGGCGTGGTCAGTACGGGCTTGAACACGACGGCGCAGGGCAGCAACCCCGACTTATTCAGCTCATCAACCATCTCTTTGGCGTGCGCGTCCACCTGCCTGAGCGTATCCTCGCCGTACAGATGCTGGGAGCCTACCAGGAACCAAAAGGCATAGGTTTTTATGGACTTAGGTTTTATCGCGCCGTTGAATAATTCGCTCATCCCGCACTCTCCTTCTTGATCTTCTTCAGGCGCTTCATAACATCGTTGCCGCCGCGCCCGAACCAGTCGTGCAACGTCTTGTATTCCGCGTAAAGTTTATCATATGTGTTGGCGCTCGTAGGGCTAGGGTCGTAAGCCTTATCCAGCAGCTTGCCCATTTGAGCCGACGCGTCGAACACCGAATCGTACCCGCCGTTCGCAGAACCGGCGGCAACTGCACCGAATATCGCGCTGCCCAGTGCCGGGCCTTGCGCGCTGCCCGCGATGCGTATCGGCATACGCAG
>JAISBH010000020.1 GCA_031266295.1 Oscillospiraceae bacterium
GAGGGCACTGAAAAAGTCTCAACTTGGAAAATAATTCCGCTACATCTTGTGCTGCTATATAAAAATGTCGGCACATATTGTGGTTATCTGCAAGATCAAAGGACTTTTTCAGTGCCCTCGGGAGGTCGGGAGGGGGTCGCAATTGAGCGTAGCGAGGGCGCGCAGCGCACCCCCCGAAGGCGCGGATGCGCCGCGCCGCCGTGCTGCTTACGCCTCCTGCAGCGTGGGCTCGCGCTCCAGCGCCTCTGCTATGGCAGCCTCTTCCACCGTCCGTGACGCACCCGGTATCTTCTTTAAATAATCCTCTACGGCCGCCTTGACCGCCTGTTCCGCCAGCATCGAACAATGCATCTTCACCGGCGGCAATCCCCCCAGCGCCTCAGCCACAGCTTTGTTCGACAGCTTCAGCGCCTCGACAAGCGTCTTACCCTTGACCATCTCGGTGGCCATACTGCTCGTGGCGATCGCTGCGCCGCATCCGAACGTCTTGAATTTGACGTCCTCTATCACCCCGTCCTTAACCTGCAAAAACATCCGCATGATGTCGCCGCACTTCGCGTTGCCGACCGTGCCAACCCCGTTCGCATCCTCGATCTCGCCCACGTTGCGCGGATTTATAAAGTGATCCATTACTTGCTGCGAATACATTTCCTCAACCTCCTTAACCTCGCGTAAGTGCGATCGCGTCCGCGTAAAGCGGCGACATGCCGCGAAGACGCGTCACAATCCGGGGCAGTTCATCTAAAACCCGATCCACATCAGCCTCCGTATTCTCGTCGCTCAGCGTCAACCGTAACGAGCCGTGCGCAATCTCATGCGGCAGACCTATCGCCAGCAGCACATGCGACGGATCCAATGAACCTGATGTGCAGGCCGACCCGCTCGACGCCGCTATCCCGGCCAAGTCCAGCGCAATCAGCAGTGACTCACCCTCCACATAGCGGATGGATATGTTAACGTTCCCAGGCAGCCTCTGTTCCCGATCGCCGTTCAGCCGCGTATCCGGAATCCTCTCCAACAGCCCGTCAATCATCCGGTCGCGCATATCCTGAACTCGCCGGGCGGTTTCTTCCATATTCGCGGCCGCCAGCTCGATTGCCGCGCCCAATCCCACGATATACGGCACGTTCTCCGTGCCCGCGCGCCGTTCGCGCTCCTGCGCGCCGCCGTGCATGAACGTGTCGATCCGAGCGCCCTTCTTGATATACAACGCGCCGATCCCCTTAGGGCCATGAAATTTATGCGCGGATAATGACAACATGTCAACGCCCAGCGCTTTCACATCCACTGGAATCGCGCCGACCGCCTGCACCGCGTCGGTGTGGAACAGCGCGCCGTACTCGTGCGCTATCGCAGCCAGTTCCGTGATAGGCTGTATCGTGCCGATTTCATTATTAGCCATCATGATGCTGACGACCGTTGTGTCGGGCCGGATCGCCGACGCCAGCGCGGACGGCTGTACGATGCCCTGCTCCGTCGTCGGCAGGTATGTTATCTCAAAGCCCTGCTTTGTCAGCGCCTCACACGTATGGAGAACCGCGTGATGCTCTACCGCGCTGGTGATTATGTGCTTACCCTTCTTGACAGATCGCGACGCCGCGCCCTTGATTGCCCAGTTGTCGGATTCAGTACCGCATCCCGTGAAGTATACCTCGTCGGGCGACGTGTTCAGCACGCGCGCCAATTTACCGCGCGAGTCCTCTACAGCCTTGCGTGCCTCGCGTCCGAAGCCATGCACGCTCGACGGGTTGCCGTACATCTCCGTAAAGAATGGCGTCATCGCGGCGACAACCTCCGGCTTTACTCGGGTAGTCGCGGCGTTATCCAGATAGATACGATTACTCATACTAACACCTCTTTGGGCGCCGCCTTATTATATGATCCGATGTCGGCTCGATCGTTCACGTCGCTCGACAGCAGCTCGGCCAGCGTCGTTTTATCTAACACATCCTGAATCGCATGGTTCAACCGTTCCCACAGCACGCGCGAGGGACATAGTTCGGCGCGCGCACACGCATCCGGCTCACCGATACAATCTGTCAGCCGAACCGGGCCTTCAAGCGCGCGCAACACTTCACCGACCTGGATATTTTCCGGCGGCAATGCCAGTTCATACCCTCCCGCCGCGCCACGCGCGCTCTTGACCAGCCCCGAGCGGCGCAGCGGCGCGATCAGTTGTTCCAGGTATTGTTCCGGCACATCCTGCCGTTCCGCGATCAGGCGCAAGGGCTGCGGTCCGCCGCCATAAGCTAGCGCCAAGTCAAGCATTGCATGGATGCCGTATTGGCTGCGCGTGGATAGTCTCAAGAACAACAACCCCTATCTTCACGACGTAATCCCGACTGTTTTCATCGGATATATTATACCACAAAACGGGAGCTGTCAACACATATAATATTGATTTCGGTAAAGAATTTAACGCGCGGAAATGGTCTAAGGAAATTCATAGGTATCGCGCGGAATGTGGCGGGCGGCGCGCGGCCGCGTGCAAAGAAAACTGGCGATCAAGGTCGGTTTATGGTAGAATAATGGAGCCGTCTGCGTCACGAAGAGACGCAAACTGCGCCATTATTTCAAACAGGATTGGAATTGCGATTAAGGCATGTTATAATTGCAATTGGGACGGTCGCGCCGCGTAAGCGGGGTGTGAGTTGAAACAAACGTACTGCGAGGTAGATACATTGATTCTCTTATTGAAACCCAACGCCGATTCCCGCCAGGTGGACAGCGTCAAGGCGTGGCTGCGCGGTCAGGGTGTTGAACCGCGCGAGGTGGTAGGGAGCGAAACCACAATTATCGGCTTAATCGGCGACACATCCAAGATTGACGTCGAACTGCTGCAATCGCTGGACGTGATAGAGTCCGTCAAGCGCATACAGGAGCCGTACAAAAGCGCGAACCGCAAGTTCCATCCGGACGACACAGTCGTCACTGTCGGGGATGTGAAGGTGGGCGGCGGCGGATTCGCGATCATCGCGGGGCCTTGCTCGGTGGAGTCAGAGGCGCAAGTGACCGATATCGCGCGGCGCGTGAAGTCCGGAGGCGCGGATATGTTGCGAGGCGGGGCGTTCAAACCGCGCACGTCGCCGTACGCGTTTCAGGGATTGCGGGCGACAGGCATTGATTACCTGCTGCACGCAAAAGCGGAGACAGGACTTCCCGTTGTTACCGAAATAATGGATATAAATCATCTTGATTTGTATGAGAGTGTGGACGTGATTCAGGTTGGCGCGAGGAACATGCAGAATTTCGAGCTGCTCAAGGAACTGGGCGCGATGCGCAAACCCATACTGATAAAGCGTGGGTTGGCGAATACGATCGACGAGCTGCTGATGAGCGCGGAATACGTGCTGGCCGGGGGCAACGCACAGGTGATCCTTTGTGAGCGGGGTATTCGCACGTTCGAGACCCAGACGCGCAACACGCTGGATTTATCGGCGGTGCCCGTGCTGCGTGAGAAGACTCATCTGCCTGTGATTGTTGATCCGTCACACGCGGTGGGGGTAGCGCGGTGGGTACCGGCGTTATCGATGGCAGCGGCGGCAGTCGGTGCGGATGGGTTAATAGTCGAAGTACACAACGATCCGCCGCACGCGTTATGCGACGGCGCGCAGTCGCTAACACCGGAAACATTCTGCGCGCTGGCCAGCCGACTGCGGCAGATGCACGAGCTAGGCGCGGCGGCGCATCCGCGCCTTCGGGAGGGGGACTGACGTCCCCCTCCCGACCTCCCCCGGGGAACCCCCTCTGTCGCTGCGGCGACATCTCCCCCTAGGGGGGCGATGAGGGTTGTCGGTTACCACGCGGTTTGCAAGCAATGGGGAACGGGTTGCGTTCCGGAACAGACTATCCAGGTACAATCGGCTGGCCGAAGCCGATGGATTGTGTA
>JAISBH010000169.1 GCA_031266295.1 Oscillospiraceae bacterium
GGCGGTTGAACTGCTGGAGAAGCTGGCGACGCTTACGCCACGGCAACTTGAAGTGCTAAAAATGCGCCTTGCTTGCCTAAAACAGGAAGCCATTGCATCGAACCTCGGTATAAGCCAGCCCGTAGTTGTTAAGGTTCAACGGCTCACCAAAAATAAATTTTCCAGGTAGGGTTATAAAACTGGCTTTCCTGTGGCTTATATATAGGGAAGCATTTACGAAGCCGTTCCGCTGGACAAGCGGGGCGGCTTTACTCATACCTGCACTCCCCAGAAAGAGAGGACAACCCATGGATCATCACCTGACTATCTACCACAACAAAGACTTCCGCGCCATGGAAGACGGCGTCATCCGCACACTGCGCGGTCCCATCCGCTCACGACTGCTCGACTGGCTGCTGGGCAAGGAACGGTATGTCACCATCATCATCCCGAACGACAGCGTCAAGAGCGTGAATGTACGTGAGGTCGCAAGCGACGACGGAGGTCGGGCACATGACAGAGACGCCTAACCAGACTTACCCGTCAATGCCGATTCGTGCCAGCCCGTATGCGCACCAGCGAGCGGCTTATGAGTTCGCCCTCAGCTTGTATGGCATCGATGGGCAAGTAATAAGCCGAGGCTGCTCTTTCTTAATGGACATGGGCACGGGTAAAACCCTGACGTCCATTGCGGTCACCGGTGCCCTATATCAAACAGACCGCATCCGCCGCGTCCTGATAGTCGCGCCGCTGTCCATCCTTGGCGTATGGCGTGAGGAGTTTGCCAAGTTCGCCGTCTTCGATTACCGGCTGGTCGTGCTGACTGGTTCGACCGAGAAGAAGGCAGACATGCTGCGTGACACATATTGTCTCGCTGGGAGCGCCGACAGCGTGCGCCCACCCCTTATCGTCGTAGTGGTCAACTATGAGTCGGCATGGAGGCTGGAGCGCGAGATCATCCTCTGGAAGCCGGACATGGTCATCTGCGACGAAGGACACAAAATCAAAACGCCGAACACGGCGGCCTCAAAGGCACTGCACCGCATCGGCGCACGGACGGCATATCGTCTACTGCTGACCGGAACTGTTATAACCAACAAAGCGTTGGACGTTTTCTCGCAATGGAAGTTCCTCAACCCCATGATCTTCGGCACTAAGTACTCCCACTTCAAGGCAAGGTACTTCGACGCGGCGGGTTACGGCGGCTACACCATGATCCTCAAGAAACATATGGAAGCCGAGCTTATGGACAAGGTACACAGCATCGCATTCCGTGCAAGGAAAGCCGACTGTCTTGACCTGCCGGAGACCACGGACATCACACGATATGTAGACCTGGAACCGTCCGCCAAGCGCATCTACCATGATCTGGTAAGGGAGAGCGTCGCCGAGCTTGACCGAGGCGAGATAACCGCCACAAACGTGCTGACGCGGTTGCTGCGCCTCTCACAATTAACAGGCGGTTTTTTGTGTGACGACGAGGGTGGCAAACCTCAACAGGTGAGTTCGGCAAAGATGGACGCGCTATCCGACACCCTGGATACCATGCTGGAGGAAGGCCAGAAGCTGGTAATCATCGCCCGCTTCATACCAGAGATTGACGCCATCCGGAAGCTGCTGGAGAAACGCGGCGTCGCTTACTCTCTCATTATGGGCGGAGTTACCGACCGCGACGAGCAGGTATCCCGCTTCCAGAATGACCCAGCTGTCCCAGTGTTCATCGGCCAGATTGCTACCGCTGGTCTGGGCATAACACTGACCGCTGCGTCCACCATGCTGTTTTTTTCGCTCGACTACAGTATGTCCAACTTCGAACAAGCGAAGGCTCGCATACACCGCGTCGGGCAAAAGGAGAACTGCACCTATATTTACCTAACCGCTCGCGGCACTGTGGATGAGAAGGTTCTCCAGGCGCTGCGCGACAAAGCCGACCTCGCCCGCACCTTAATCGACGACTACCGCCACGGCGACAACCCGTTCCTACTATCCTAACACAATCAACACAACTCAAAGGAGTAAATCGCTATGGAAAATGAATCATGGCTCTTTGTGCTATCCGACCAACTGAAGGCATTGCGTGACGAAAAGGACATCCTCGAAGATACTCTCAAAGACCTGAAAGCGCGGATTGACAAGACGGAGTACGAGCTGTCCGAGCGGATGGCGCAGGAAGAAATGCCCAGTTTTACCCGCGCTGGAACGACATTCTACCTGTCCACCAAGTCCTACGCATCGGCTGTGGCTGAGAACAAAGCGGAGTTGCACTCTGCTCTCAAAGAGAATGGCTACGCCGAACTGGTGTACGAAACCGTCAACGCAAACAGCTTGTCATCGTTCGTCCGCGAGTTACGCGAGGAGAACGACGATGCTCTTCCAGAATGGTTGGATGGTTTAGTAAACGTGTATGACAAAACGACCGTTGGTCTGCGCAAGGCCAAGAAATAGAGGAGGATTTTCACATGACAAAGCAATTAGCCATAACCAAGGAGCTTACCATGCAGCCAGAATCCAGCTTCCAAGCTCTTGCCAACAGTGAATTCATCACCATGATGGCGGAGGAGCTGGACGGGCTTGAGCTTACCTTTGACCGAATCAAAATCCCCGGCGCGGGCGGGACTTTGTTTGAAGTCCCAGGCGATACAGACGAACCGGGCGCTATCAAGGAATTCACTGCCGTTATACTCCATCACCATCCGATGCGCTGCTACTATAAAGACGAATACAGCGGCGGTAACAAGTTGCCGGACTGCGGCAGCTTTGACGGGAGAAGCGGCGTTGGCACGCCAGGAGGAATATGCGATCACTGCCCGCTGAACGAGTTTGGCACGGCAAAGAACAACGCCAAGGCCTGCAAGAACAAGCAGCGGCTGTATCTCCTGCGCGAGGGCGAGGTGTTCCCGATCCTCATATCGCTGCCCACAGGAAGCCTAAGCACGTTCACGCGCTACATCAAGCGACTGCTGGGCAAAGGACGGAAGACGAGCACTGTAGTCACGCGATTTTCGTTGAAGCGTATGACCAATACGGGCGGCGTGGCATATGCTCAGGTGCAGTTTGGCATGGATCGACTGTTGTCCGCCGCAGAACAATCGCTCATCGATTCGCTCTCAGCGCAGGTCAAGGCATATAGCGCCCGCGTCGCGTTTGACAGCGATGTATCCGGCGACGCCGATGGACAGGCTGAGTATATCGATCCGGAGACTGGCGAAGTCATCCAGCCGCTGACTGGAGGACGCTGATGTATCACATGACGACGGATGTGGGGGAGGTGCGAAAGCACCTCTCCGGCGCAAAAGTAGTGGCTTTTGACTTTGAAACGGCTCCCGATGACGCATGGCGCGACGACCCGAAAGCATCGCTCGATCCGCACAAAGCCCATGTAGTAGGCATGAGTTTCTCCATCACGGAAGGCGACGGCATATACCTGCCCATCGACCATTCAACCTTCTATGAGAATGCGAATATGCAAGACGCTGTTGCGTTTCTTGCAGAATTCGTGCATGACGCCAACGTCATTAAGTGCGCGCATAATCTGGCCTTCGAGAGCGCATTCCTGTACGCGCTGGGTATTGTCATCCAGCCGCCGGTATACGACACTATCGCTGCTGCGCAGATGACGCTTAAGGGTAACACCAAGTTCCGCACACTAGTGGACTGTGGTTTGAAGACACTCGTGCCAGAGCTGTTTGACACGCAGCTGCCATCGTTTGAGGACGTGACCGGCGGGCTGTTCTTCGACCAGCTGGACCCATTCGACCCAGAAACAATCAGATACGCCTGCGCCGACGCGGATTACGCGCTGCGGCTCTATCACACCTTCAACACGTGGTTTGATAAGTTCATGCCCAAACACCGCCGCATCGTCGAGGAGATTGAATC
>JAISBH010000212.1 GCA_031266295.1 Oscillospiraceae bacterium
ATAACCCCTGCTTTGGAACGAATATGGCGGTATGCCCCGGCGGGATAGTCATCAGTCCGCCGAAACCGCGTACGATGGAGTCATATACAAGGAAATGATCCGCAGCAAGAACAGCGGCGGGCGTCATCGCGGCGAGCAGAACCGCGAGGGCCAACGTAACCAAGCGTTTCCGCAGTCGCACGCCGCTTCCGCGAAACAGTTTACAATTGTTTCTGGACATCAAGCATCACCTCAATGATATTTTACCTCATGCATAGCGGTTGTGTCTAGTGTTTTGGATAAATGTTTACAATTCGGCGTCGAAAATGCGCCGAGTGAGCGACTTGAAGGTTGCGTTTTATGAATAATATATTGAAATGCCTTACGGAAAAATGAACCGCGCCGTCGGCTGCTCACACCGACGGCGCTCTATAATGCTGGATGCTTGAGGAGGTTGATGGTTGTGTATCCCTGGCTAACCTATGGCGTCACCCCGCTTTCGTTCAACAATTGCCGCGGCCTTTCGGCTAAAGTCAATCACTTGCCAAACCTCATTGACACCTGTCTTGAGAACCCTGGCGCGCCTTGGAACGCCATCTATATGCTCGGCCATTTCCTGACCGCAAGATCAGTGTAACACCACTCTGTGTCACGCGTATGAACGATTTGTGAAGGATTGTGACCCTGAATTGAATTCGGCGGGAAAATCTGGTATGATGTAGACAACACCTGAAACGTTTTCAGAGGCGTACACAGAATCGTATTCACCGCAAACATGTAACAATAAATAGGAGGCGTTACTATGCACCTGGGACTGCAGATGTACAGCGTGCGCGATATCACGCAGGATGATTTGGCGGGCGCGCTGGCTAAGGTCAAGGCCATTGGTTATGATAACGTGGAGTTCGCCGGGTTCTTTGGCCACTGTGCCGAAAAGGTCAAGGCGATGCTGGATGAAACTGGTCTGAAGGTATCTGGCACGCATACCGGATGGCAGGAACTGGCGGATAATATTGACGAAACCATAGCGTTCCACAAGACGATCGGCAACAAGCGGATCATCGTGCCGTATGCGGAAGTGCAGACGAAGGCGAAGATCGACCGGATCGTGGACGTGCTGAACAAGGCGCAGCCTAAATTGGCGGCCGCCGGCATCGCGCTGGGGTATCACAACCATTCGCATGAATTCAAGCCAAACGAGGACGGGCAGATCCCGTTCGACGAGCTGAGGAATCGGACGAATATATTCTTCGAGATAGACACGTACTGGGCGTTCGTAGCAGGGCGTGATCCGCTGGCGCTGGTGCGTGAATTGTCGAGCCGCGTGCCTGTCGTGCATATCAAGGACGGCACTGAAAAAGGCGAAGGCAAACCGCTGGGACGGGGCGTCGCGCCGGCTGCTCAAGTATGGAAACTCGCGCGCGACCTGGGCATAGAGCTGGTCGTAGAGAGCGAGACACTCCAACCCGATGGGCTAACCGAGGCGGAGATATGCTACAAGTTTGTTGAGACCTTGGAGAAATAAAGTATGATGCTTTGGAAGCTGCTTTTTACCGGTCTGCTGTGCGTGGCGGCGCTCGCGCTGGCAGTGTCGCGTCAAGCCTCGGTATACTGGCTGGCGCTGGCCGCCGTGGTTTTATCGTGGTTTGGCGACGCCACCCTGGCCGGGTTCAAGCCGCTGACCAGGGCGATGTCACAACCCAGCCTGTGGGGGCTGGGATTCTTCGCGGTCGCGCATCTGTGCTACATACTGGCGTTCACGATGTATATTAAGGCGTGGGCGCAGCCGGGTTGGCGCACGCCCGCGATGATCGCGGGGTTCACGGCCGCGGCGGTCGCGCTATGGCTGCTCATATGTTCCGGCGGCGGCCAGCCCGCGCCATTACGTGCGGCGGCGTTGGTTTATACGTTAGTGCTGATGATGATGTCGTGCATGGCGTGGGTCAGCGCGATGCGGCTGGGCGGGTTCGTCTGGCCGTTCGCGCTGGGAAGCGCCCTGTTCATCATATCGGATGGGATGATAGCGATGGAATGGTTCAGGGACTGGAGTTTCCCATGGCAGGATGCGGCGGTGTGGGCGACATACGCGCCCGCGCAGTTGCTGTTGGTAATAGGATTCTGGATGCTGAAGATGCCCGAGGCGGCATCCGCGCTGGCGTCGGCGGGAATGTAATATTATGAATAATGACTCTGTTGACTTTTTCAACCCATCAATCACCACGCCCGATCAAGCGCGGAACTTGGCGGAGCGGATACGCGATAACATTTCCACGGTAATAATCGGCAAGGATCGCGAGATAAGGCTGCTGATCACCGCGCTGATCGCGCGCGGACACGTGCTGATGGAGGACGTTCCCGGTACGGGCAAGACGATGCTGGCCAAAGCGCTGGCGCGGTCGGTGGAACTGAGGTTCGCGAGGGTGCAGTTCACGCCTGATCTGCTGCCGTCGGACGTAACAGGCATGAGTGTGTTCAACCCGAAGGACGCGGAGTTCACGTTCCGCCCCGGTCCGGCGTTCACCAACCTGCTGCTGGCCGACGAGATAAACCGCGCGACGCCGCGAACTCAATCGGCGCTGCTAGAGGTAATGGAGGAATCGCAGGTAACGATGGACGGCGTGACACGGACACTGGAAGCGCCGTTCTTCGTGGTCGCCACACAGAATCCAGTAGAGATACAAGGCACCTTCCCGCTGCCGGAGGCGCAGCTGGACAGGTTTTTATTGAGGATGAAGCTGGGATATCCCAGCACGCTTGAATCCCGCGCAGTGCTTGAACGATATATCAGCGACGACCCAATAGAGCGGATAGAGCCTGTCGCGACGAAGGAAGCGCTGCTTACCGCGCAGAAGATGGCGCGCGCGATCGAGGCATCGGAGCCGGTACTAACGTATATAGTCGCGCTGTGCGAGCGCACTCGAGCGGCGGAGAGCGTGCAGTTGGGGGTATCGACGCGCGGCGCGCTGGCGTTGCTGCGAGCGTGCCAGGCGTACGCGCTGATAAACGGTCGATCGTTCGTTACGCCGGACGACGTGCAGGCGCTGGCGCCTGCCGTGCTCGTGCATCGCATAATTGTGCGCGGCATGTATGGCCGGGCAAACGCGTCTGACCTGATCGTGGAGGAATGTCTAAGACAGGTTCCGGTTCCGACAGAGGTTCGGTAGGGTGGACGCGCTGGGACTGGGCGCATCGGCGCTGCTGCTGGGCGTTCTGCAGTCGATAGTGTTCAGAAAGGCCGGGCCGGCAGGGCTGACATACAGCCGATCGTTCATCAGGTCACACGCGTTCGAGGGAGAGATGGTTGAACTGGTAGAGGTGATACGCAACGCGAAGATACTGCCCGTGCCGTGGCTGAGGATAGAGAGTCGTATGTCGCCGACGCTGGTGTTCATCAAGAAAAACGCGGAAGGCGGCTTAGCTGGATCGAGCGAACCGACTGGATCAAACGAATCCAGCGACGGTGCGGAACGAGAGATCGAGGGGGATCAGTATCACCGCAGTTCGTTTTATGCAGGCGCGTTCGCGAGGATAACGCGGCGGCATCGGGTGAAGCTGACGCGGCGAGGGTATTACCAAGTAGGGTCGGTGGCGATGACAGGCGGCGATCTGTTCGGGTTGTCACAGTGGACGAAGTCGGCGGAGACGGGCGCGGCGGTGACGGTTTATCCGGCGTTGCTGGATGAAAGCGAGATAGACGCGCCTTCGTCACGATGGCAGGGTGATCTGACCGTAAAGAGGTGGATAGTCAGCGATCCATTTCTAGTGTCGGGGATCAGGCCGTATCAAGCGGGCGACGCGCGGCGGGACGTGCATTGGGCAGCGACCGCGCGTATGGGCATGTTGCAGGTGAAAACGCATGACTATACGGCTGATCCGAGGCTGCTGGTGATACTGAACGTACAGGCGAAAGAGAATCAGTGGACGGACTTGATGGGCTATGAGCAGGAGCGGATCGAGTTTGGGATAAGGCTGGCTGCTACGCTGATAATGAAGTCGCTGGCGGCGGGGTTGGAAGCGGGATTCTGCGCGAACGCGCCAGTATTCGGAGAGACCGCGCCGTTGGTAGTGGAGCCGAGGCGGGCGCAAGGGCAAGCGGAGGCTGTGCTGGATGCGCTGGATGCGCTGGCAAGGCTGACGATCAAGCGGGCAAGGAGCTTTCCGACGTTTCTGGACGATCTGGGACATATGACGGGGATGGATATATTGATACTAAGCTGCTATGACAGCGGCCTGATACAGGAACGCGTAAACGCACTTCGCGCCATGGGGAACTCGGTGGCGGTGCGGGTGTTGGGGTGAGGCTGAATCCCCTGCGGGGGCTGCGAGACGGCTGGTCGCTATGGGATAGATTATTGATCAATGCGAGCGGCCGAACGACCTGCTGGAACCTATGGTGTATACCAAATCGGACTCATACAAACGTGGTATAAAACCCTTTGATCTTATGCAAAAAATGTAAGGAGGCGTCACGATGAACGCATCACCCGGCACATCCGCTACATCCGGCGCGCGTGCCAAATCCCGCTTCACACCGCTGGAGCGCAGCTGGATCCTCTACGACTGGGCGAACTCCGTATACGCCACGATTATGATGGCGGCGGTGTTCAGTGCGTTTTTCACCGGACTGGTGGACGATCCACGCGGCGGCGATTACTGGTGGAGCATAGGAACGACCGTCTCCGTGCTGATTGTGGCGATTATGGCGCCTATTGCGGGCGCGTTCGCCGATTACAAGGGATATAAAAAGAGGTTGTTCGCGGCGTTCTTAGCGGTTGGCCTGGTGTTTACCGCTATGTGCGCAGTGGTAAGCGACTGGCGGTTTCTGCTGGTCGGGTATATCCTTTCGCACATAGGATTCAGCGGCAGCTGCCTGATGTACGACAGTTTTCTGCCGGACGTCACGACCCCGGAGAGGATGGATCGCGTATCAGGCTGGGGTTATGCGATGGGGTACATAGGCGGCAGCACGATTCCGTTCCTGATCAGCATCGCGCTGATACAGTTCGGCGGCTCGATGGGACTGTCGGCGACTGCGGCGGTGAAACTGTCCGTGCTGCTGACGGTCGTGTGGTGGGGGCTGTTCTCGATCCCGTTCTTTAAGAATGTAAAGCAAACCAGCTATATCGACAGGCCGGAGGGCGGTACGTTTTGTAGCGTGTTCGGCAACATCGGCTCCACCGCGAAGAAGATACTCGCGAACAAGAGCCTGCTGCTGTTCATAATCGCGTATTTCTTCTATATCGACGGAGTTGGCACGATTATCAGCCTGGCTACAAGCTATGGCACACAACTGGGACTGGGCATGATTGGGATGATACTCGCGCTGCTAGTCACGCAGATCGTAGCGTTCCCGTGCAGCATCTGGTTCAGCAGATTCGCGAAGAAGATCGGTTCGATGAACATGCTGACCATCGCGGTGCTGATATATACGGTAATATGTGTGGTGGGGTTCTTCATGGGGTTCCTGATTGAGCGCGCCGAGATACCGGTGAAACTGGATGCGCTGGCGGCTCAAGGCGCGGCGATCGCGAACACTGGCAACCTCACCGTTATCAATCAGGCGCTGATGGACGCGGGCATACCCGACGCCTCATGGAACGCGCAGCCTATTTACACCAGCGCAATCGCGGCGTCGACCATATTGTTCTGGATACTCGCGACGATGGTCGGAACGGTTCAGGGCGGGATACAGGCGATATCGCGGTCTTACTTCGGTAAGCTGGTGCCGCCTCAGAATTCAGGCGAGTATTTCGGGTTCTTTGAGATATTCGGCAAGTTCGCGGCGATTGTCGGGCCGCTGCTGTACGCGTTGACCAAGGGGATTACCGGACGAAGCTCGTTCGCGATACTGTCGATTATGCTGCTGTTCGTAGCGGCGCTGGCGATTATGACGGCCAGCCGCAAGTATATGAAAGAGTAGGGAGGGGCCTCGGCGATACGGGAGTAATCCAGTAACACATTAACCCCGCACAAACCAGAATGACTCCGCGAGACCGCGCCTTGAATTGAAGGCGCGGTTCTCTGTTGTCCTTCATTACCTATACAATCTTCAAGTCGTCTGCTGTATTAATATCAACAGGTTCGAACTTCATTTATGTACGCATAGAGTTTTCTACCGTTAAGTATGCGAAAGTTTTTGCCTGGCATTCGCTTTGATAGGGATAAAACACACGCTAATCATGCTGATATCTCCTTACTCGCAGAGAAGCAGATATGATTATGCTTTATCTTATTTCTGTTATCCCTCTGAACGTGTGGTTTGCGTATGATTGTAGTAGTTGTTGTAGATAGCATCTGCTATCTCGAAATCTTCCTTTTCATCGATATCCATTGCTTCGACCGCGTTTACGACCACAAGATACGGTCTATTTCCTATTCTACGGTTCATGTTTATTATCGTGTCATTCCTGAATATGTAAAAACCGCTAGTTTCCATAAATATTGGCTCTAGGTCTTGTGTACGTGGAATTGCATTCAGAGAGTAGTTGAAAGGTTGTCCATCCTTCCACATGAAATCCTGAATCAAAGCAACTGACAGAGCTGAATCATATGAACCTGATACGACAGCTTTCAGTCCTTTTTCAATGCTCTCAATAGCAATAAACGGCGCTGTTGTATGTGCCATGACATAGATATCAGCGTCTACCTCGTTTGCGAACGATGAAAGCACTTCATTTATTTTCGTTGTGCTTAGATCTAGACTTATACTCCGTTGCTTCCATGTAACTTGGCTAGGAATGTAATTCTGAATGTCTGGACTGCTACAATAGCAATAAACTTCTTGAATAGCAGCTATCTTCAACAATGTATCAAATATGTACCAACACAGTGGTTTGCCATTTGTAAACGGGAGGATGTTCTTGTTATTGAGTCGTTCACTATTAAGCTTAATCGGCACAACAGCTACTATCTTCGCATCACCTATCATGCTGCAACCTCCTCGCGGCGGGAGCGGCATGGAGACGACTTGTTATATTCTATCTTATTTCTGCCCCCCCCCTTCTCTCTCATTGTTCGCTCCTATTTGATAAGGATCAATCTGCGAAACACTTTCATCCATGTCAAGCCATGCTCTAGCTACCGCTAGATCAAGACCGTCATCTATGTCAACACTCGTTCGTTTATCCAATATATATCTATATGGCTTAATTCCATGGAAGTATTTCCACTCAATCATTTTCACTCTTGGCGCTATCAATATGCCGTCAGTGGCAATGTAGAGCGGCGACAGCTGCTGTGACGGCACATGCTTAATACCGAGTTGGTAATTCAAAGGTCCGCCTT
>JAISBH010000033.1 GCA_031266295.1 Oscillospiraceae bacterium
ATCCGAATCCGCAGAACCTCGAATAGGTTCTTTCCTGCACCGTCTCGGCGGCGAATTTTTGCATCCAGTAGAATAATATAACCCCATCCGCGCCGGCGGGAGATTGCCAAACTCAGTTGTAGAGGTGACGCGCGACGTGCAGAAGAAATCGCTCGCGACTGGCATTGATGATTACCACCTGATAGAACTGGTGGATATTACTAAAGTATTCGACTCCACAACCGCGTTGATCCGGATGAACCTGTATATCCGTCGGCGTGAGTTTGTTACATTGCTTGGGCCGTCCGGCTGCGGCAAGTCTACGACGCTGCGGATTATCGGCGGTTTCGAACAGCCGACGGACGGCAAGGTACTGTTCGAGGGCACTGATATTACGCGTTTACCGCCATATAAGCGGCGCGTTAACACGGTGTTCCAGCGTTACGCGCTGTTTCCGCATCTGAACGTGTTCGACAACGTAGCGTTTGGACTGACGATCGCGAAGGTTCCAAAACCGGAGCTAACGCGCCGGGTCGGCGCAATGCTCGAGTTGGTTGGATTGAAGGGCATGGAGAAGCGCTCGGTCGACGCGCTGTCCGGTGGGCAGCAGCAGCGCGTTGCAATCGCGCGCGCCCTGGTCAACGAGCCGGAGGTTCTGCTGCTTGACGAACCGCTGGGCGCGCTGGATTTGCGGCTGCGCAAAGACATGCAGCTTGAACTAAAGAAGATGCAGCAGCAGCTGGGCATCACATTCCTGTACGTTACGCACGATCAGGAGGAAGCGCTGACGATGAGCGATACGATCGTCGTGATGCGCGACGGATGCATCCAGCAGATAGGCACGCCAAAGCGGATATACGACGAGCCTAAGAACGCGTTTGTCGCGGCGTTCATAGGCGAATCCAACATACTGGATGCGACGATGGTCCGCGACGAGCGCGTAATATTCTGCGACCGTGAGTTCATCTGCGTGGATCGGGGATTCGGCGAGAACAAGAAGGTGGACGTAGTGCTGCGTCCGGAGGATCTGACGCTGGTATCGTCGGATCAAGGGATGCTGTCGGGCGTGGTGCGGTCGGTGTTGTTCAAGGGCGTGCACTACGAGATGATGATAGACGTCGGCTGCGCGGTGCTGAAGGTGCATTCGACCAGCATGGCTCCAGAGGGCGAGGCGGTGGGGCTGTCGGTAGTGCCGTTCAACATCCACATAATGAACAAAGACGGCGAAGAATGTCCGCAGTGAGGTAGAAGATTATGAAGCGTTCGTCTTTCGCGGCGCCATACGGGCTATGGATGCTTGTGTTTACGGTCGTGCCGGTATTCATCATCGTGTTCTACGCGTTCGCGGCGTCGGGCGGCGTCACGCTGGATAACTTCCGGCTGTTCCTGGAGCCGGAGTTCGTGGGCATTCTGACGTTCTCGCTATGGCTGGCGTTTCTGTGCACGCTGCTGTGCCTGCTGTTCGGTTATCCGTGCGCGCTGTTCCTGGCGAGCCGTGATATGAAGCGCGCTACGATGCTGGTAGTGCTGTTTGTGATACCGATGTGGATGAACTTCTTGCTGCGCACGTACGCTTGGATGACGTTATTGGAGGACACCGGTCTGATCAACCGATTCCTGGAATGGATAGGGATAGGCCGTCGGCGGCTGATGTACACGGAAAACGCCGTGCTGTTCGGCCTGGTGTACAACTTCCTGCCGTTCATGATATTCCCTATATACTCGGTTCTGGTACGCTCCGACAGGAATCTGGAGGAGGCCGCGCAGGATCTGGGCGCGAACTCGTGGCTGGTGTTTCTAAGGGTGACGCTGCCGCTGTCGCTGCCCGGCGTTGTATCGGGCGTGTCGATGGTATTCATGCCGGCAGTGACGACGTTTGTTATACCCCGGCTTCTGGGCGGCGGATCGTTCATGATGTTTGGCGACTTGATCGAGAATCAGTTCCTCACGACCGGCGACTGGAACTTCGGCTCTGCGCTGTCGCTGATAATGATGGCGCTGATATTCATCAGTTTGGGGATATTGCACCGGTTCAACCCTGACGCGGAGTCGAACGGCGCGGTTTGGTAAAGGTGAACGCATGAAGGTGAATTTCGCGCCGATATAAACTGCAGGAGGATCGCCATGCTCGCACGCCGATTGCGGATGACTTATCTAATCGTCATCCTCACGTTTCTGTACGCGCCGATCATTGTGCTGATCGTTTACTCGTTCAACGCGGCGGAGACGCGAGCAATCTGGGGCGGATGGTCGCTGAAGTGGTACGCAGAGCTGTTCCGGAACAAGAGCATAATGGACGCGTTAAGCGTGACGATCACGGTGGCGGTGCTGGCGACGATAGCCTCGCTGATACTAGGCACGCTGGCGGCGATAGGGATACACTCCATGCGCGGCGGAATGCGGCAGGTATTCATACAGGTGACCAACCTGCCTATGATGATGCCGGACATTGTGACCGGCATATCGCTGATGGTGTTGTTCATATTCGCTAAGGTGCCGCGCGGATACGGCACAATGCTGCTGGCGCACATCACGTTCGACGCGCCGTATGTGATATTCTCCATATTGCCCAGACTGCGGCGAATGAACAAGCATCTGTACGAAGCCGCGCTAGATCTGGGCGCGACGCCGTCGGTCGCGCTGTGGAAGGTGATCATGCCCGAGATCATGCCGGGCATGGTAACGGGAGCGCTGCTGGCGTTCACGATGTCGCTGGATGATTTCGTGATCAGCTACTTTACGTCGGTGCGGACGGCGAATCTATCGGTGCTTATATACTCGATGACGCGCCGGAAGGTGCCGCCGACGGTGAACGCGCTGTCCGCGATCATGTTTATTGTTGTATTAACGTTGCTTTTAATACAAAACCTGCGCGAGGTTCGCGCCGAAAAGTCCAAACCGAAAGGAGTACGAAGCGTATGAACCGGATCAACATCGTCCCCCGTTACTTAAGGAAGGCGCTGGCTATGCTGCTTACGATAGCGCTGGCCATGGGCGTTTCCATGTCGGCGCTGGCCGATGGCGAGGTCAATGTGTACAACTGGGAGGATTATATCAGCGAAGACGCGCTGTCGCTCTTTGAAGAGGAGACCGGCATCAAGGTCAACTATATGCGCTTCACGACGAATGAAGACATGCTGGTGCAGGTGCGCGCGGATCCGACGAATTACGACGTAATATTCCCCAGCGACTACATAATCGAGCGTTTGATCTCGGAGGAACTGCTAGAGGAACTGGACTGGGGAAACATACCGAACGCGTCAAATATACTAGGATGGTTGAACAGCCCGTCGTACGATCCGGACGGAAGGTTTTCCGTACCGTACATGTGGGGCACGGTGGGCATACTGTATAACACGAAGATGGTCAGCGCGCCGATAGACAGCTGGACCGCGCTATGGGATGAGGAGTATAAGAACAACGTGTTCATGATGGATTCGATCAGGGACACGATAGGGGTTACGCTTAAGATGCTAGGTTACTCGATGAACGAGCGGAGTCAAGAGGCATTGGACGCGGCAAAGGACAGATTGGTCGAGCAGAAGCGCGCGGGGATAGTGAAGGCGTATCAGGTCGACGAGACGAAAGATAAGATGATCGCGGGCGAGGCGGCTATAGGCGTGGTATGGTCAGGGGACGCGGCGTACGCGATGGGTTATAACGAGGATTTAGCGTACGTAGTTCCGAACGAGGGATCGAACGTATGGGTAGACGGGATGTGCGTTCCGAAGGGGGCGCGGAATAAAGCGAACGCGGAGGCGTTCATAGATTTCATGTGCCGGCCGGACGTAGCGCTGTTGAATTTCGAGGAGATATGGTACTGCACGCCGAACGCAGGGACGATCGCGCTGCTGGATGAGGAGACGCTGCAAGACGAGACGATTTTCCCGCCGCAGGACGTGATCGATCGATGCGAATTCTTCCAGGACATTTCAAGCGACATAACAAGGTTCAACCGGATCTGGCTGGCGGTTAAGTCTGCGCGCTGACGCGCGGCGGGGATCGCGAGGGTATGGCGATACAGGCTCGGCATCGACGCCGGGCCTGTCTTGCGGTGCATCCGCGCCTTCGGGAAGTGCGCTGCGCGCCCTCGCTACGCTTAATTGCGATCCCCCTCCCGACCTCCCCCAGGGGAACCCCCTCTGTCGCTGCGGCGACATCTCCCCCTAGGGGGGCGATGAGGGTTGTCGGTTACGATGTGGTTCGCAAGCAATGGGGGAACGGGTTGCGTTACGAAACAGACTATCAAAGCATAACAGGTTGGCCGAAACCGACGGCTTGTGCGCAAACGATGGTCCAGGCGAAGCCTGGTCAGGTTTCGAAAGGGCGGATAGCCCTTCGCAGGGTACCGGGACAGAGTCCCGTAAACCCCCGTTTTACCCCCCCCATCGGGGGGGAGGGGGACGGCGGCGCATCCGCGCCTTCGGGAAGGGGATTGCGATCCCCCTCCCGACCTCCCTCGGGTTTGGAACGAAGAACCACGAAGCGCCCCGCCAGTAAAATGCCATAATGAAATAGTCGTCTCACACCATAGTGGCGGGGCGCAAGTAACTTAAAAGCGCATTCGATCCGCAGGTCGAACAGCGTCCCGCCGCAGCGGACAGCCGAGGGTTACGAGCCGCAACCCAAACGCAGCGTTGCGTCAAACCCGTCCGCGCAAAATTCGCAAAGTGTTGCAGGGTTTCGTACCGCTCATCCGTCTTGAGTTTAGGAATCCTTCACGTTTGGAAGGTGATACCATGGTCAGATTGATCATCCTTGGCGTTTTGCTTGCCCTCTCCGTGTATGAGTGGCTGCGCGGCCCCTCCAAGGCGCCTTATTGGATCGCCTTAGGCGGTCTGTTTGCGTTCTTCGCCCTGCGTTACGGCCAGGGTCAGGACTACCTTAACTACCTGAGCATATACGCGACCGTCAAGCCGTTGAATATGCTGCCCAACTATTTCCTATATTCGTTCAACAAGATTGAGATTGGCTTTTTCTACCTAATCAGTTTCATGCGGATGTGCCACGTACATTTCTCTGTGTTCGTCGCGCTCCTCTCGGCCGGAAGCCTTCTGCTGATTGATCGGTTCATCCGCAAGTTCAGCCCCCTTCCTGTCCTGTCGCTAACATGCTTCTTCGCCGTTTACTCGCTCACATACATGGAGAGCGGTTTACGCCAGTTGATCGCTCTATGCCTTATGATTGGCTGGGCGCTGCCCGACTGGCTCGCCGAGAAACGCTTACGCAGCGCGCTCGTGTTCTGCATCGCCGCCACCATGCACGCCTCCGCTTTGCTGGCGCTGGCGGTTCTGCTGATATTCTTCCATGGTGAACAGCGCGCGGCATGGGACTGGAAACCAAAATGGGTCGCCTTGTGCACCGGGTTAGTGCTGATCGCCATGCTTATCATCAACTTCGTAAACCTAACCCCCATACTTCAGCGTTTCCCCGAACCTTATGGATCAGTTTTAATCTACTATCTGCGTACGGCGCGCAGCTTCAGCCTTCTCGCCCTCGTCAACCGCCTGATATTCCTCGTGATAATAGGCGCGCTGACATTCCGCGCCCGCGACCGCCTCACCGCGCGCGAGTGGTTCCTCGTCAAGTTCTACGCGGTTGGCTTCCTTGTATACCTGACGTTTATGTCCGTAGACCTGATCGCGTCGCGCACTAACGTATACTTCCGGATAGTCGAGTTTGCTTTGCTGCCCGCGCTGCTTTACCGCAACCGCGACCTTAACCTCAAGATCGCGCCCGCGTTCGCCGCTATACTGGCCATGCTTGGCTTTATATATGTAAAGGACGTGCGCGCCATAATGGACTTTGGCCAGTACTTCCGCACGAATCCCACCGAGTATCCATATATCACCATACTGAATCCTGCGGAATTGATGGAGGTACGCTACATCCCCGTCAAATTCGAGCCGTACATGAATCAAGCGGCTTACGGCCAGTTTGACTTCGTCGAATATTACCGCAGAGTGCTGCGTAAACCATCCATCACCAGCCCGATACTCCCATATTGAGGCGTTCGGTCATGCAAATGCGCACGCCCGCCCCGAAAAATAATTCAACCGAACCCCTTCAACAGCCTGCGGATACCGGCATGGGCCGATCCATGGCGCTGGTGACGGGGTTTATGATGTTATCCAAGGCGCTGGGGTTCATACGCGAGGTTGCGCTGTCCGCCAAGTTTGGTATGAATTATGTCACCGACGCGTACAAGACCGCATTCAACATGCCGTGCCTGCTGCTGTCCGCGCTGATCACAGCCGCCGCTACCATATTCGTTCCGATATATAACGAACGACGCCGCGAGAGCGCTGAGAACGCGTCGCGATTCACTAGAGTCATACTCACGTTAGGGCTGATCGTATCCGCCCTGATTGCGCTTAGCACATATCTCGCGCTGCCATGGCTGGCTGGGGTGATGCTCCCCGGCGCGAACGCCGATATGATCAGCCTGACCATCGGCCTTACGCGTATAATGATGCCTATGGCGCTGTTTGTGTTCCTATATCGAATGTTAGGCGCGTTCCTGCAGGCGAGGTTTCACTTTACGATGTCCGCCGTGGCCACGTGCGCCAGCGCGGCGGTCATCATATTGGGTATAACGTTCTCCGGCGGCAATATAGCGTTAGTGGCGGTCGCAACGCTGATAGGCATGGCGGTCGAATTCCTGACTCAACTGCCCGCCGCGCATCGTCGCGGATTGCGACTGAGACCACTCTTTGATTTCAGCGATCCCGGACTGAAACGGCTAGTGCTACTGATGCTGCCACTGCTGATCGGCTGCGTGTTCGATCAACTGTATATAGTGTTCGACAGAGTCGTGGCGTCCGCTGCCGCCGGGGATATCAGCGCGCTTGATTACGGCAGCCGCGTGACGACGATGGTCAGCGCGGCGTTCCTAACGACCATCGCAACGGTGCTATATCCTAGCCTAACAGCATCAGCGCGCGACGCCAAGCGTTTCGTAGGGCATTTCTCGCTTGGTGTGCGCCTGAACCTGATTATCGGTCTGCCCGCTGCCGCCGCGCTGCTGATGCTGCGCGCGCCCGTTACGCGTCTGGTGTTCGAACGCGGCGCGTTTGACGCGTCGGACGCAGCCGTGACGGCGGGAGCGATGGCCTGCTACGCACTAGGCATACCGGGCTTGGGTCTGAAGGAGCTATGCAACCGGGCGTTCTACGCGCGCCAGTCGACTCGGCTGCCGATGGTGGTCGGCGTGCTGGGCGTGCTGCTGAATATCGCGCTGGATTACTTGCTGTACGCGCTGATGGGCGCGAGCGGCGTCGCGCTGGCGTCCGCGATCGCCGCGACGATAACCGCCGGGACGCTGATAATCCTGCTAAGGATTAATACGGGCCGCGTGGGAGGCGGCGCGATCCTCCTTTGTTTGGGCAAGACCGCCGCCGCTGCCGCCGTGATGTGCGGCGTGATATTCGCGGGTTCGCGCGCGTTCTCGTTACAAACAGCTTATGGTATCAAGCTGGCTTTGCCGCTGCTGGGCACGGCGGCTGCGGGATTGGCCGCATACGTGATTGTATTAGCGCTGCTGCGCACGAGCGAGTTATCCGAAATGATACACATGATTCTGAATAAGCATTCGATATCGTAAGGAGTTATTTGCATGGGCGATCGCGTTCTGATATTCGACACCACGCTGCGCGACGGGGAACAAACCCCTGGCGTAAACCTCAACTTAACGGAAAAGCTGGAGATCGCTCGACAGTTGGAGCGTCTGGGCGCGGACGTGATAGAGGCCGGGTTTGCCGGGGCGTCCCTCGGCGACTTCGAGGCGGTAGAAGCGATATCGCGAGAGGTGCGCACGCCTGTGATCTGCTCTTTAGCGCGGTGCTTGGCTAGCGACATTGAGCGCGCTGCGCAGGCTCTATCCGGCGCGGCGCATCCGCGCTTGCACGTGTTCCTCGCTTCGTCGGCGCTACACTTGGAAAAGAAGCTTCACATGACGCAGACCGAAGCGTTGGATAAAGCGGCGGCGGGTGTTCGGCTGGCCCGATCGCTATGCGAGGACGTGCAATTCTCGGCGGAGGACGCGTCGCGCAGCGATCCCGCGTTCCTCGCCCGGCTATACGAGGCGGTCATCGCGGAGGGCGCGTCGACCATCAACATCACCGATACGGTCGGGTACGCAACGGCCAACGAGTTCTCACGGCTGGTGCAGGATCTGTTCAAGCTGGTGAACGGTATCGGACGGGTGCGGGTATCGGTGCATTGCCATAACGATCTGGGGCTGGCGGTCGCGAACTCGCTAGTGGCGGTGCGTCACGGCGCGCGGCAGGTCGAGTGCACGATGAATGGTTTGGGTGAGCGCGCAGGGAACGCCGCGCTTGAGGAGATTGTGATGGGTTTGAACACGCGCCGCGACTACTACGGCGCGGAGTGCGGCATCAACACAAAACGGCTGTATGTGTCTAGCCGTTTAATCTCCACATTAACCGGGCAGGAAATCCCGCCGAACAAGCCCGTTATCGGCGCGAACGCGTTCATGCATCAAAGCGGGATACATCAGCATGGTGTGGCGCAGGATCGCGCGACATACGAGATTATGCGCGCCGAAGACGTCGGCGTACCCGCGGGCAACGCCCCGCTGGGCAAACTGTCGGGCAGACACGCGCTGCGGGATCAGGCGGCGCGGTTAGGCTTCACGCTGACTGACGCGGATCTGAACACGGCGTTCAAGCGATTCAAGGAGCTTGCCGACCGCAAGAAGGACGTTACCGAACGCGACCTGATCGCACTGCTAAGCGGCCAGTGGGTCGACGCTCCGGAGTTATACCACCTGGAGTCGTATCAACTCTTCGCCGGAAACACGCTTACACCCACCGCGACTGTGAAGATCAAGCACGGCGGCAGTACTGTCACCGAGGCTGCGGTCGGTGATGGCCCTATCGACGCCGCTTACCGCGCCGTCGATAGGATAACCGCGCGTGAAGCGCGTCTAGAATCATACAGTATCCGCGCCGTCACAGAGGGGCAGGACGCGCTGGGCGAAGTAACCGTGCGCGTTACCGTCGCTGACGAAGACGGCAAGCCTCCGCGCCGCGCGCTGGGTAAGGGCGCCGCGACAGACATCATTGAGGCGTCGATACTGGCATATGTCAACGCGGTAAACCGCGCGCTGATCAGCTGACAGATATTGCTAACCCTCTCTACAACCTTGACATTTACAGATAATTACTGTATCCTATGTAAACAGTAGAAGCGGAAGGAGCACGGCGGGTCATGCGCGGACGATTGATTGGCATAGCGGCGTCATTGTTTATCATCATGACATTCTTGCCTGTATATGCTAGCACTATTACCAACAAACTCGGTGAAACGGACGCCGAGGCCGGACTAGAAAGCGCCATAGCAGGATCAACGGGGCTGGAGATAATCCATATCGCATCAAGTAATACCGGAGTAACCGGGGACGCCGAGGACGACGGGAACTCGGAGGAAGCCGTCAGTTCCCCGTATCATTTCGCTATAAACCCTGACCCCTCGGCGAAGACGCTGTACGCGTCCGTCTCAACAAAATCGGGCACGCTGAACTTGCGCCAGAAGGCGGAGTCCAAGTCGAAAGTGTTGGCCAAACTGGCCTCAGGCGCGGTTGTGCGCGTAATAGCGATTATCACGGAGACCGAGTCGCAGTGGACGCAGGTTATATACAAGGATAACATCGGTTATGTGATGACCAAATACCTTAAATTCATTACGGAATTGCCTTACACTCCCCTCTTGAGCGGAGAAAAGAGCGCCGAAATACTGGCGTTCAAGCAGGCGCTGCGGCGGCTAGGATATATCAAATCCGACGACGTCAACTCCAAATACGACGCGCCGATGGAGATCGCGCTGACCAAGATGCAGCTGATGAACAAGCTGCCGCTGAATCCCACAGTCGTGACGGCCGACGCGCAGGCTCTCGTGGAATGGGGGCTTATCTGTAAATATCGTTCGGGATACCTGCAATCAATTACCGACGCGGCGAGCGGGCTGTCCGCATCCATATTCGTCTGGGACGTCAGCGGCACGCTGTATGACGCCGACGAAGCCGTTAACGTAAAGCTAAGTTACGGCGCGCAGGCAGCGGGCGGACAGCCGCCGTACAACATCAGCGTTAGAAAGTCGCTGTCAGCCGACGGCGCGGCATACGCCGAGATGGTTTCCGACCCCTTCTATCAGATGTGGACGAAGAGTATCGACCGGCTCTACGTATACGCTACGGTCACGGATGCGGCGGGGCATACGGTTACGGTGTGCGCGCCCTATAAATATACTTTGCCGCCGCAGTATGACGGGCGATATGGGGTGCTGGCGCCTTGGTTGAGGCTGCGGTTGGCTGGGTGATGTGACGCAGAGCCAGGCGCACTGCTTATAAGGGTTTGTCGTAAGCGCGCTTACAACAAACCCTCTTTTTATTACAAGGCTCTTATTAACTATTGAGCGCAGACGGCGCATTATTAAAATCGGTATAATATTAAGATTGTTTGACCGCGTCTTCTTTCAGTTTGATGTTCTCCTCGCCAATGCAGGTCTTGAGATCGCGAAAGAGAAGGTCGGAACCGTCGCAGCGCGCGCGGTTGGATATGACTTTGCGGCTATGCGCTAGGTGAAAGCATACGGGCATGCCCCCTGGATGGCTGTCCAGTATGGTGAGGATGGATCTCATCTGCGCGTCGTCGCTTAGGCGCAAATGCAGTCGATAAGACTGCGTTTGGGCTTCGTCAGCGGATTGAACGGATGATTGGTTTGATTCCGCCAGAGCGGAGCCTGCGCGCACCAGCAGTTTCGGCGCGTCATCCTCGCGGATAGATAGCTCGCCT
>JAISBH010000231.1 GCA_031266295.1 Oscillospiraceae bacterium
ACCTACCGCGTCGCACATCCGCCTCACTTGAAGATTACGCCCTTCGTGTATCGATATCAGCAGCACACTCTCCTCGCCCACGCGGCGTATCACCCGCGCGTCGCAGGGAACCGTCACACCACCGTCAATATTCACGCCCTTTCGCAGCGCAGATACTGCCTCCTCCGTAATATCACCCGCCACCCTCGCCAAATACGTCTTCTCCACCCCGTGACGCGGATGCAGCAGCCGCTCGGTCAGTCCTCCGTCGTTGGTCAGCAGCAGTAGCCCCTCGCTGTCATAATCCAGCCGCCCTATCGGATACAGCCTCACCGGATAATCACGGAAATGATCCATCACCGTCGCGCGCCCCATCGGATCGCTAGACGACGTGATCTCCCCCATCGGCTTATGATATACCACGACGACCCGATCCGTCTCCGGCCTGACAACCTTGCCGTCGAGCGCTACCGTGTCGCTCATGCTCACCCTTGACCCCAACCCACCCACGACCGCGCCGTTCACGCTGACCCGCCCCGCCATGATAAGCGTCTCGCAATGCCGCCTGGAGCCAACGCCGCACATAGCCAGATATTTCTGCAGACGAACATCCGCGCCTTCTGATAATTCTCGCATATGGTTGTCCTTTATATCTATATAAATCAAATAATCCAATGGGTTTATAAACTCAAGTAAAAAATCTGTAGAACGACAGCGACGCTTCCCTAAGCTGGCCAGGCTTGCCTATCTGATCGGGTAGCGCAGCCATCCTCAATGTATCTACGCCGCCGAATTTATATCCGCACTTTACCAGAAACTGGCACGCACCGGGATTATTATCCTGCGTTTCCACCACCACCCCGGCTAAACCCTGCTGCCATGCCCAGCGTTCAGCCGCCTCCATCAACTGTGCGCCGACGCCGCGCCTGCGTTCGGACATCGCCACGCGCACGTCGCATACCCTCGCCAGCCTGAATACGTATCTCTCCACAACAACCTGACCGACCAGCTTTCCGTCGTTCCAGCCGAAGTACGCGGCGCACTCGCTCGCCACGACCAGCGACTTCGCGTCCGGGCGCAGGTATGTTTCCTCTGGCGGACTCATCCACACGGATTTGCCTCCCGCGCGGAAGTCCAGTTCCAGCCCGTTGCGCGTCAGGCGCACGACGACCGTGTCGCCCGCCAGATGCTTGTTCTCAATGGCGTCCAACAGCGCGCTGTCGTTGCGGGTCATACGTTTTATCTCGGCTGGCATGATGTCCTTTATTTATTTATTTATTTATTACAATCCACGCCTCGCGCAAGCGAGACAATATCAATGAATCAAGCGGGATGACGCGTGATGAAGCAGGGCGTTACGACAATAGCAGCCATTGCCGCATGATCAACCGCACCGCGCCGAGGAAACTACGCGCCTCGACCGACGCAGCCGCGACAATCGGACGTTCCGATACCAGCGCATCGCCCGCGTACAACCGAGCGTAACCGATCGTGTCGCCCACGTTCACCGGCGCGCGCAGTTCATCCGGCAGATCCAGTCGCACGTTCACACTCTCGTTCTTTGACAGCGGCGCTTCCAAGTCGCCCTTCAACCGCAGCGGCACCGTGCCGCCGATTCCGTTGCGCACTGCAAGCGGTCGCACAGCGTCGCCGTCGGCGAGCATCCTCGTCATCGTATACTGCCCGAAGCAAATGTTCATCAGCCGCTCGGCTTCGTCAAACCAATCACTGCAGTTGAGCACGACGCCCAGTATCTCCATATCGCCGCGTTTCGCGCCGAACACTAGACACCGCCCTGCCGCGTTCGTGAAACCCGTCTTGATCCCCGTCGCGCCTTCGTACCCGGAGAGCAGCCTGTTCTTGTTTGTCAGCACGCGGTCGTAATCATGATCCATCCATGGTATGGTAGCGCGCTGCGTGCTAACGATCTCGCGGAAGGTAGGGATGCGCATAGCAACACGCGCTATCCTTGCCAGGTCGTATGCGGTAGTATAGTGATCCGAAGCGGGCAGACCGTTCGGGCTGTTGAAGCGTGTATTAAACGCGCCGATCTGGCCCGCGCGTTCGTTCATCATCGCCAGGAACCCATCTAATGAGCCGCCTATATGCTCGGCGATCGCTACGGCGGCGTCGTTGCCCGAAGCCAGCATCAGCCCGTACAGCATGTCGCGCAGCGTCAGCTGCTCGCCTATCGCTAAGTATATCGACGTGCCCGGTATACCGTAAGCGTTACGCGAAGCGGTGACGATGCTGGATAAGTCGCCGCGTTCAAGCGCGAGCAGCGCGGTCATTACCTTTGTGGTAGAGGCCATAGGGAGTTTCTCGTCGGCGTTCCAGCTAAACAGCGTGCGTCCAGTGGTCATATCCAGCACATACGCGGCTTTAGCGGAGCTGAGCGCAGCTGCGGGAAGTTCCGGTTCAGCGTCGCCGAGCGCGGTCACACCTTCATTATACAGTAAGAACGCGCAAACGAAAAGAGCCGCCGCCAGAATTCGAGTGCGGCGGCGGTTAAATCTGTAAAAAACGTCATGCGTGCGATTAGCCATGCGTTCCTCCTTAATACCATACCAGGCTAGTATTCTCGGACAAACGCAGTATATGCGAACGACGGCGGTTCAATGTGCGCGGGTGGTCATGGTTATTTTAAGGTGTTACCGATGAAGTTTTTCGGTCGAGGCGATGGGGAACCCCCTCTGTCGCTGCGGCGACATCTCCCCCTAGGGGGGCGATGAGGGTTGTCGGTTACGATGTGGTTTGCAAGTGACGGGGTACGAGTTGCGTTCCGAGATAGACTATCCAGGTGAAACCGATTGGCCGTAACCGGTAGACTGTGTATCACGATGGTCCAGGCGAAGCCTGGTCAGGTTTCGAAAGGGCGGATAGCCCTTCGCAGGGTACCGGGACAGAGTCCCGTAAACCCCCGTTGTACCCCCCATTGGGGGGAAGGGGGGCGTTCCTCGTTCCAATTCCTGCGCCCGCCAGTAAAAATGCTATAAGGTAATAGTCATCTCACAACATAGTGGCGGGGCGCCACAAACTTAAAGCGCCTCCGATCCGAAGATCGGACAGCGTCCCGCCGCAGCGATCATCCCAGCCTCCCACACTCAATCACAGAATATTTCTTAATTGATACTGTTTCGGTGTTACCCCCGTCACACTACGGAACTGGTGCGTAAATGAATACACATCAGAATAGGCCAGATGATCCGCCACGGCCATGATTTGCTCACCGGCGGCCAGCTCCTGCTTGGCGCGCTCTATGCGACGCAGAATACGCCACTTCCCTGGCGTTTGACCAAAGGCCTCTATAAACCGCTTGCGGAACGTACCATACGTCACCCCGCAGCGCTCGGCGATATCAGGCAGCGTGACACCGACAGGCTCCGTGGCCAGCAGCCGCGCCGCCTTGAGCATCGGTCCATCCTGACCGACGCTGACTTCGCTCAGACGATACAGCGCGCAGATCATACTTGTCAGCGCGGTGATATACTCCAGAGGTCGCGATGTCTCCATCTTCTCCAGCGACTTAACGAACACCGCGAATCGCTCCAGCAGCAGTGTGTTAAACGGCAGCGGCGTCACTGGAGGCATGTTTACCAGTTCCGGGAGCGCGACAATCACCACCGGCGCTAGGGATGGATCAACGTCTATAAAACACCTGCGCTGCGATCCGCCTGAATCCAGCCTCAGCTGTCCGGCGCGATCCGGGCGGCGCAGCAGCAACGAGCCTTCGCCCAACGCGTGCACGGTCTCCGCGCCGCTTTCCACGCGTTCATAGTACACGCCGCCGCCCGTCAGCACCCATGTGACCGAGAACACCCGCTTACGCGCGTCCACACGGCGGATCGACGGGCGGTTGACCACTATCCCGCAGCGCAGTTCCAGCCCGATCGTCGCGGTATAAGTCCCTGCGAGCGTATCATATCGTGAAGGCTGTTGAACAAGGCACGCCGTTTCCGCGTCGACGGTAATTTCCGCCGACGTTCCTTGCACATTATTTGTATTGATTATTTCACCGCCTATACCGCATATGGAATATATTTTAGCTTGTTTTGTCGTATGACGTTAACGGAAAACCGAATTATCCAAGAAAAAATACGGCAAAAAGGTCAGCCGAACGATTCGCCAGCTTCTATATCCCCGTTAACAGCAATTCCAAATTTAGAATTTTTCACTATGATTCGGTCGCCTACAATCGATTTTTCTTGGACGAGAATCGCTCGCTGTGCCATACGTGCTCATGCCGTAGCTTGTATGCCACGAACGTGTTTCAAATGGCATACGGATCGCTGCGGCGGGACGCTGTTCGGTTTGCGAACCGAATGCGCTTTAAGTTTGTGGCGCCCCGCCACTATGATGTTAGTTGTCAATTTCCTTACAGCACTATCACTGGCGGGGCGCAGGATTGGAACGGGGGAACAAGGAACGCCCCCCTTCCCCCCGACGGGGGGTACAACGGGGTTTCGGGACTCTGTCCCGGACCCTGCGAAGGGCTATCCGCCCTTTCGAATCCTGACCAGGCTTCGCCTGGACCATCGTTTGCGCACAGGTCGTCGGTTTCGGCCAACCGATTGTGCTTTAGAGTCTGTTCCGTAACGCAACCCGTCCCACCGTTCTCCCGTTCCAAACCCCGGGGGAGGTCGGGAGGGGGACGTGAGTTGAGCGTAACGAGGGCGCGCAGCGCACTTCCCGAAGGCGCGGATGCGCCGCGTCGCCGCAGCGACAGAGGGGGTTCCCCTGGGAATGTCGTGAGGAGGATCGCAATCCCAAATTTGGAACCGCATCCCCGCCCACAGGGTCATTTCACAGGAAGGGACAAAAGTGTTACAATGAGAGAGATGGAAGCAGAACGAATGAGGCAGTACTACGCAGGAGTGGAAGACCCAAGGTACAGAGTGTTCGTAGAGCACCAACTGGACGACATCCTTATTTTGGTGCAGTGCGCAGTGATGTGCGGTCTGGATAAGCTTGAGGATATTG
>JAISBH010000029.1 GCA_031266295.1 Oscillospiraceae bacterium
GCGGTAGTTGATCGTCTCAGGCTTGGCTACCTCGCCGTGAGACCATTCGAGTATCTTCTCGGGCGAGGCCATACCGATCTGGACGGAGTCCAGGTTCATCAATTCTAACAAGGCAGCGCCTCCTTATTCAGCGTTTCCCAAGTCCTCCGGCACGTCCGCCGCAACCGTAGGTTCGTCGTCCTCCAGCCCCAGGTCGATCAGGTCGGACATCGAATCGTCCAAGTTGTACAGATCGTCCAGCGCCAGATCGTCCAGATCGTCTTCCTCTTCGTCAGGCGAGGACTGAGCTTCGAGGATATCCTCGTTGCCCGCGAGATTCACGTCCAGCGGCTCGAGGTCGTCGTCGTCCGTCTCACGGATCTCGATGATCTGCTTATCCTCGCTGAGCACCTTGAAATCCAGCGCGAGGGACTGCAGTTCCTTTATCAGCACCTTGAACGACTCGGGCACGCCCGGCTCGGGTATGTTCTTGCCCTTCACGATGGCCTCGTACGTCTTGACTCGGCCCACCACGTCGTCCGACTTGACGGTTAATATCTCCTGCAGCGTGTTGGCCGCGCCGTACGCCTCGAGCGCCCACACCTCCATCTCGCCGAAACGCTGCCCGCCGAACTGCGCCTTGCCTCCCAAGGGCTGCTGCGTGACCAGTGAATACGGACCCGTCGAACGAGCGTGAATCTTGTCGTCGACCAGGTGCGAGAGTTTCAATATATACATGTATCCGACCGTGACCTCGTTCTCGAACGGCTCGCCCGTACGCCCGTCGTACAGCGTGGTCTTGCCGGTGATGTTGAGGCCCGCCGTCCTCAAGGCGGCGTCTATGTCGTCCTTGCTCGCTCCGTCGAACACGGTGGTGGCCACGTGCCAGCCTAGAAGTTTCGCGGCCATGCCCAAGTGAACCTCGAGTACCTGCCCGATATTCATACGGCTGGGCACGCCCAGCGGGTTGAGCACGATCTGCAGCGGTGTGCCGTCGGGCAGGAAGGGCATATCCTCTTCGCGCATGATGCGCGATATAACGCCCTTGTTACCGTGGCGACCGGCCATCTTGTCGCCGACCGATATCTTGCGCTTCTGCGCGATGTACACGCGCACCATCTTGTTGACGCCGGGGGAAAGTTCGTCGCGGTTTTCGCGGGTGAACGTTTTGACGTCCACGATGATGCCGTATTCACCGTGGGGCACACGCAGGGAAGTGTCGCGCACCTCGCGCGCCTTCTCGCCGAATATCGCGCGCAGCAGGCGTTCCTCGGCGGTCAGCTCGGTTTCGCCCTTGGGCGTGACCTTACCCACCAGGATATCGCCCGCGCGCACCTCCGCGCCGACGCGAATCACGCCCGTTTCATCAAGGTCGCGCAGGGCGTCTTCGCCGACGTTGGGTATATCGCGGGTGATCTCCTCGGGCCCGAGCTTGGTGTCGCGGGCCTCGGTCTCATACTCCTCGATGTGGATCGAGGTGAATATATCCTCTTTGACCATCTTCTCGCTGATCAGTATGGCGTCCTCGTAGTTGTAGCCTTCCCATGTCATGAACCCCATCAGTATATTGCGTCCCAGGCCGATCTCGCCCTTCTCGGTGGACGGGCCGTCGGCGATGATCTGCCCCTTCTCAATCCGCTCGCCCGCGGCGACTATCGGGCGCTGGTTGATGCAAGTGCCCTGGTTGGAGCGGACAAACTTGCGCAGCTTGTACTGATGCAAAGACCGGTCGTCCGCGCGCACGTTGATCTGATCCGCGCTGACCCGCTCTATCACGCCGTTCTCCTCGGCGATAGCCACCACGCCTGAATCACGCGCGGTCTTGTACTCCATGCCCGTGCCGATGATTGGGGCCTCCGGCACCAGCAGCGGCACGGCCTGGCGCTGCATGTTCGAACCCATCAGTGCGCGGATCGCGTCGTCGTTCTCCAGGAACGGTATCATAGCCGTCGCTACCGACACAACCTGCTTGGGGCTGACGTCGATAAAGTCAACCTTCTCGCGCGCGACAGCGGTTATCTCGGCCCGGATGCGCACGGCGACGCGCTCGTTGATGAAATTACCGTTGGCGTCCAGCGGCTCGTTCGCCTGGGCGATGATATATTTGTCTTCCTCATCGGCGGTGAGGTAGATAATATCGGGAGTGACCGCGTGGGTGGCGGGATCGACGCAGCGGTACGGCGCCTCGATGAAGCCGTACTCGTTGATTCGCGCGTACGTCGCCAGCGATCCGATCAGCCCGATGTTCGGGCCTTCCGGCGTCTCCACGGGGCAGATACGCGAGTAGTGGGAGTAGTGCACGTCGCGAACCTCGAACGAGGCGCGCTCACGGTTCAGGCCGCCGGGGCCTAGCGCGGAGAGGCGGCGCTTGTGGGTCAGCTCGGCCAAGGGGTTCGGCTGATCGAGAAACTGGGAGAGCTGGCTTGATCCGAAGAACTCCTTTATCGCCGCAGACACGGGGCGGATGTTGATCAGTTCCTGAGGCCGCACGTCATTGGTGTCCTGGATGGCCATGCGTTCCTTGACCACGCGCTCCAGGCGCGACATGCCGATGCGTATCTGATTCTGCAGCAGCTCGCCGACGGAGCGCACGCGGCGGTTGCCCAGATGATCGATATCGTCGGTATGGCCGACGCCGTAATTCAGCCCGATCAGGTAACTGATAGAGGCCGCGATGTCGTCGACCATTATATGTTTAGGCACTAGCTGCGAGATATTCTCCCGCACCAGCTGCTTGAGTTGATCATCGTCCAGCCCGTCCTGCTCGACATGGCGGAGCAGTTCCCTGAATGTGGGCAGATGGACTTTCTCCAATATCCCTGCGGACGCCGGCGGAAACGGCAGCCACTTCGACGCGTCGACGAAGCCGTTACCCACTATCTTAAGCCTGTGTCCCTCGATCATCACCTCGGCCGATTCGATGCCGCAGTCCTCTATGGCTTGGGCCATATCGGGGTGAATGCGAGCGCCCTCCTTGACCAGTACCTCGCCGGTTTCCGGGTGTACGACGGTTACGGCCGCGATCTGGCCGGACAGCCGCGCCGCGAGCGACAGCTTCTTGTTGAACTTATGCCGACCCACGCGCATCAGGTCGTAGCGCTTCGGGTCGAAGAACAGGCTGTTGAGCAGGCTGCGCGCCGAGTCCACCGTCGGAGGTTCGCCGGGACGCAGTCGGCGGTATATCTCCAGCAGACCGTCTTCCTCGGTCTTGCTGTCGTCGTCGCGGGCGATCGTGGCGGTTAGGCGATCGTCCTCGCCGAATAAGCGTGTGATGTCCGCGTCAGTGCCGTAGCCCAGCGCGCGCAATATAATCGTGATGGGCAGCTTGCGTGCGCGATCCACGCGCACCCACATCACGTCGTTGCTATCGGTTTCATATTCCAGCCACGCGCCGCGGTTGGGGATCAGCGTCGCGCTGTAGAGCAGCTTGCCCGCCTTGTCCCGGGTCGCGGTGAAGTACGTCCCGGGGCTGCGCACCAACTGGCTGATTATGACGCGTTCCGCGCCATTGATGATGAACGTGCCGTTCTCAGTCATCAGCGGGAAGTCGCCCATGAATACATCGGATTCCTTGATCTCGCCCGTTTCCTTATTCTTAAGCCTGACGAACACCTTCAGCGGCGCGGCGTACGTCAGGTCGCGTTCCTTGCATTTCTCCACGGAGTTCTTGGGTTTGTCGTCCAGCGAGTAATCAACGAATTCCAGCACGAGGTTCTCGCTGTAGTCGGTGATGGGCGACACATCAGCCAGCACTTCTCGCATGTCCTCGTTTAGAAACCGTTGGTACGAGTTTTTCTGTACCTCAATTAGGTTGGGCATCTCCAGCACTTCCGCTATGCGCGAAAAGCTGACCCGTTCCCGCAGTTTTCCCATGGGCACCTTGTGGATCACGGAAACCCCCCTCTCCATCAACAAAACCCACGCAGTCGCGCGAGGGCAAAAAATCCTGTCCGCATCGCGTGGAAATCCCTTCCCCCCTATTGCCAAGCGGCGCGAACTGGTGTAGAATCATGTCAGAACAAATCGCATTATCCGTGAGAGGGGCATAGAAACCCCCAAACGGATACAAGTTTAAATGATAGCACACTTTGTCCGGCGTGTCAATAGCCCGGCCTAAGTTTTTGGCCGAATATTTTTGGGGAAGAATGTGAGCACAATAAAGAAAACCAATTTCATTGCAATTGAAGCGATCGTGGAGGGCATTTGATTTTGCAATCCATCCCTCAAATTCGAAATTGCTGCAAGCCTATAAAAAAATCCTTGACAAAACCACCGCATTGTGGTAGCATTTTCATGTAAAAGTAGAAGCTGTCCGCTTCTCACCTGGCGGCATTGCCAGCCGGGTTGTGGGTTTGTTATGATCCGCCGTTATCGCGGCGGGATTGTGTGACTCATGGGCGGACGGCGACGTCCGTTTTTTTTGTTATGTCAGGAGGTGTATCGATATAGCCGCGGATCTGATGATCAATGAGGAAATCCGTGACCGCGAGGTTAGGGTTATCGCGCCCAATGGCGACCAGCTTGGGGTGATGACTTCCCGCCGCGCCCTGGATTTGGCCGAGGAACAATCGCTGGATTTGGTGAAGATTGTCGCGAACGCGCATCCGCCGGTCTGCAAGCTGATGGATTACGATAAGTATCGGTTCGAGACGGCCAAACGTGAGCGCGAGATCCGCAAAAATCAAAAAATTGTTACCCTGAAGGAAGTTCAGCTCTCCGCGACCATTGAGGAAGCCGACGTCCAGGTTAAGGCCAAGGCCGCGCTCAAATTCCTGCAGGACGGCGACAAGGTCAAGGTTTCCATCCGTTTCAGGGGGCGCCAGATCACTCATGCCGAGATCGGCGTGAAGGTGATGAACGACTTCATGGATCGCGTAAAGGAATTTGCCGTGATGGAACGTCGACCGTTGTTGGAAGGCCGTCACATGATAATGATTCTTTCGCCCAAGGAACCCGCCAAGGAAGCGTCCGCAGCCAAAGCTCCGCTCAGGACACAGTCGGCGCGCCCGGCTCTCGCTTCGGACGCCAAGCCTGAATCCAGAAAACAAGCAGTTCCGGCGGCTAGGCCGATACCCAACGCGACTCCCCGGCCCTAAACCATATTTAGGAGGGATACGCCCATGCCCAAGCAAAAAACCCACAAAGGCGCCGCCAAACGCTTTCGCGTGACCAAGTCTGGTCTGCTCAAGCGCGCCAGCGCCTTTCGCAACCATATGATGGGCCATAAAACCGCCAAGCAGAAGCGCAATCTGCGCAACGGTGGCTACGTCGACCAAACCCAGGCTGGCACGATGAAGAAACTTATTCCATATGCGTAATTATCTGGGATAAGGGACAAAATCCCGTACCGATAATACTTATCCCATCATCGTTAATCTTCAAGGGAGGGACTAGCTATGGCCAGGATTAAGAGGGCGGTCAACGCCCATAAGAAGCGTAGGAAGATCCTCAAGCTGGCTAAAGGATTCTTCGGCGCGAAGTCTAAGCAGTACCATGCCGCTAACGAACAGGTCATGCGCTCGTTGCGCTACGCTTATATCGGTCGCAAGCTGCGCAAGCGCGACTTCCGCCGTCTATGGATCGTGCGTATCAACGCTGCGGCTCGGATCAACGGTGTATCATACAGCGTATTTATTAACGGCCTGAAGAGAGCAGGGGTCGTCGTCAACCGCAAGATCCTCGCCGACATCGCGGTCAACGATATGCCCGCGTTCGCGAAACTTGTCGAGATCGCCAAAAGCGCTTAGTGAGCGCATCACCAGCGCACGGAACCCGCGCTACCTTACTTGGCTTGCGTCCCGTACGCGCGCTGACCGCGTGCTGCGCGGCGCTTTTTTATTGGACGGAGAGCGTCTGGCGCGCGAGGCTCTAACCAGCGGATCTGCGTTGACGCTGCTGGTGGACGAACGCCGCTCCGACGTGTTTCAACCGCTGATACGCGATGCGGGAAACGCTGGCGTCGAAGTAGTTTACCTTTCACCCGCGCTGCTCTCGCGGTTATCGGACGCCCCTTCGCCTCAAGGCGTTATCGCGGAGGCCTCGTTGCCAGAACAGGCGCGGCCTGATTCGCTGGGTTCGCGCGCGGTCGTACTCGACGGCGTACAGGATCCCGGCAACGTGGGCACGATCATCCGCACGCTGGAGGCGGCGGGCTGTACCGGCGTTCTGACGACCGAGACCTGCGCCGATCCTTATTCAATGAAGGCTGTGCGCGCGTCTATGGGATCGGTCTTGCGCGTGCCCGTATGCGTCTCGCGGTCGGCGAGCGAGGTTGTCGGCGTATGGAAAACGGACGGG
>JAISBH010000038.1 GCA_031266295.1 Oscillospiraceae bacterium
TGAACACATCGCCGACCGCGACGCACTGAACAAGCATGGCTGCGGCGGTCGACAGGCATGGGCGCTAGGCGCGGAGCCTGACGACAAAACCCCCTTCCTGCTGACCGAGTATGGCGGCATCGCCTATGACAACAAGGGTGCGCAGGGTGAGATGGGCGGTATGCAGACATGGGGATACGGCGACAAGATGAGCAGCGAGGCCGAGTTCATCGAGCGTTTCGCGGGCATACAGGCCGCCGTGAATACTACGCCGTTCTGCCGTGGCACATGCTATACCCAGCTGACCGACGTCCAGCAGGAGGTCAACGGGCTGCTCACGCCTGAACGCAAGCCCAAGGTCGATCCAGAGACGTTTGCGGAACTGAACAGGCCGCTGTAGAGGTATAACGGTTATATATTCCATTAATAGTAAGGGTGGCGCGCATGGCAAACGATTCAACCGGTCCGATGCCCCGTTCCATATCCGACATCGCGCGCAGGATTCGTGAACTGCGCGGCATATGCGACTACACGCCGGAGGAGATGGCCGATGAGTGCGGCGTGCCGATGGAGGAGTATATCTCGTACGAATCCGGCGAGGTGGATATACCCATCAGTTTCCTGCTCAGGCTAGCCGAGCGGTTCCATGTGGACATGACGGAGATGATCACCGGCGAAACGCCGCGTCTGTCCGTGTACTCCGTCACTCGGGCGGGTAAGGGCGGCGTGGAGGTCGAGCGGCGCGAACATTACTATTACCGAAACCTGGCGTTCAACTTCCTTCACCGCAAGGTCGAGCCGCTGCACGTCGTGGTCAAGGTCGGCGTCAACCCCGAATTGGTGCAGAGCGCGCACGAGGGACATGAGTTCGACTACGTGCTGTCGGGCACGCTGCATCTGCGCATCGACGACAAGGACGTTACGCTGCGTCCCGGCGACGCGGTGTACTATGACTCCGCTCACCCGCACGCGCTGCAGGCCCTCGGCGACGAGGATGTGAACATGCTGGCCATCGTGATACCATAAGAATTATTCGTTTAGTAATTGGTTATATAAGGAGCGAAATAGATGCTCGCTGACCGCTACGCCCGGCTGGATTTTCACTCTCATGGAGAATTCGAGAAGGGTTTCCGGCTTGACATACCCGGCCGGTTCAACTTTGGATACGACATAGTGGACGAGTACGCGCGGATCGAGCCTGAAAAGCCCGCGCTGCTGTGGACTAACCCCGACGGGGAGGAGCGGCGCTTCACGTTCGGCGATATATCGCGGGAATCCAACCGCGCGGCGAACGCGTTCCGCTCGCTGGGCATTGGAAAGGGTGACGCCGTGCTGCTCACGCTGAAGCGGCGGTATGAATTCTGGATCGTCGCGCCCGCGCTGTGCAAGCTGGGCTGCGTGATAATACCCGCCACGCACCAGCTCACGCACAAGGACGTGGCCTACCGCTGCGAGGCGGCGAGCGTCAAGGCGATACTCTCCGTCAATGACCCCTATATCCTCGGCGAGATAGACGCGGCGCGCGACCAGTGCGCGACGCTGAAACACACGCTGTGCATAAAAGAGGATCGTCCCGGCTGGATCAACTTCACAAGCGAATGCGCGGCAGCCTCCGATTCATTCACGCCGCCGGACGAACTCCCTGCCAATAACGACATTATGCTGATGTACTTCACGTCGGGAACGACGGGTATGCCCAAGATGGTCGTGCATGATTACACATACCCGCTGGGGCAGCTGGCGACGGCGGCGTTCTGGCACAACGTCGACGACGCGTCGCTTCACATGACCGTCGCCGACACCGGCTGGGCCAAGGCCGGCTGGGGCAAGCTGTACGGGCAGTGGATATGCGGGGCGTGCTTGTTTGTATATGACTTCGACAGGTTCAACCCGCGCGATCTGCTGGATATGCTGGCCAAATACCGGGTGACTCACTTTTGCGCACCGCCGACGATACTGCGCTTCCTGATAAAAGAGGAGCTCGCGGCATGGGATCTGTCGGCGCTTAGATGGGCGAATGTGGCGGGCGAGCCACTCAACCCCGAGGTGTACAACCAATTCTTGAAAGCGACGGGCGTGCGCCTAATGGAGGGCTTCGGCCAGTCAGAGACGACTCCGCTGCTGATGAACAGCAAGTGGATGACGCCGCGTCCCGGCTCGACCGGCTTCCCGTCGCCGCAGTACGATATCGATCTGATCAACGAGAACGGCGAGAGCGCGGAGGTTGGCGAGGAGGGCGAGATCGTCGTGAGGCTTGAGAGAGGGCATCCGCCGGGGCTGCTGTCCCAATATTACCGCGATGAAAGCCGTACCCGCGAGGCGTTCGCGAACGGGATGTATCACACGGGCGACATGGCGTGGAAGGATGAGGACGGGTATTATTGGTTTATAGGACGAGGCGACGACGTGATTAAGTCGTCGGGGTATCGGATCGGCCCGTTTGAGGTGGAGTCTGCGCTGCTGGAGCATCCGGCGGTGTTGGAGTGCGCCGTGACCGCCGTGCCCGACGCAGATCGCGGTCAGGCCGTTAAGGCCACAATCGTGCTGACGAAGGGATACGTCGCCTCCGAAGCGCTGAAAAAGGATTTGCAGACCCATGTAAAGCGCGTGACCGCGCCGTATAAGTACCCGCGCGTGATCGACTTCGTCGGCGAGTTGCCCAAGACGGTCAGCGGAAAGATACTCCGCGCGCAGATAAGGGCGAAGGTGTAAAGGAGGCGGTTCCAAAGTTGGGATTGCGATCCCACCGGGAGCCCCCCCTCTGTCGCTGCGGCGACATCTCCCCCTAGGGGGGCGATGAGGGTTGTCGATTACCACGCAGCCCGTAACCTCGGTACCCCGTTCCTCTTCCCCTATCGCCATCGCGTTCGCGGAGCGGTTTGAGGAAAATCGACAACCCTCATCGCCCCCCTAGGGGGAGATGTCGCCGCAGCGACAGAGGGGGTCCCCGGCGACATCTCCACCCCCTACGGGGGTTATATAGGAGGAGGAACCGGTTGTGCCACGGTAACGATCAGGCGCAGCTCGTCCTGCCGCACGGTTATATAAAACAGCGCTCGGCGCATGGAGATTGAACGCTATGTATACATTCCTAATCAACGCTAACATCCGCACGATGGACGCGGCGCGTCCCACAGCCTCGGCGGCGGTGATCCTTGACGGCGTATTCCGGTATGTGGGCGACGCCGATGTAATCAGTAAACTGTACGGCGGTTTCCCGCACGGGATAATCGACGCTAAAGGCGCGGACGTCGCGCCGGGTTTCAACGACTCGCACATGCACGCGCTGCACTGCGCAGGCCTGAACGATATCGTGTCGCTGCACGACGCCGGTTCGATTGAGGAATCGCTGGCAAGGATGGAATCGGCCAAACATCGGCGCACCGACGGCTGGATAGTCGCCGAGGGATGGAATCAGGATCGCTTTGAGGAGCGTCGTTCGCTGACCAAGGACGACCTGGACTCGGTATCCGACTCGATCCCGATCGTAGCGACGCGGGTATGCGGGCATGTGGCGACGGCGAACACCGCCGCGCTGAGAATGGCTGGATTGTTCGATCATGACGGCATATTGCGCGAGGGCGAGTGCGGTCTGGTCAAAGGCCTGATACCCGAACCTGATTTGGAAACGCAGTGCGGACGGCTTATGGCGTTTCAAGAGCGGTTATTCGAGAAGGGCGTCACATCCATTCAGTCGGACGACCTGGGCTGGGTTCCGAATGGGCAGGCTGAACAGTATATAAACATAGTGGCACGCCTCTCCGACTCGAGCAAACTAGCCGTTAGGTACGCGCTGCAAGCGTCGCTGGGCGGGATGGAGTCGGCGCGCCAGTTCTTTGAAGCGGGATTACACAAGGTTCGCGGTAAGGGATTCAAGGTATCGCATCAGAAATTATTCGCCGACGGTTCGCTCGGCGCGCGAACAGCCTGGCTGAACCAGCCTTACACGGATGCGCCCAATGATTCCGGCGTAGCGGTAATGAATAGCGGGAGCTTGGCTTCGCGGATAGGACTCGCCGCCCGATACGGCCTACCCACCGCGATACACGTAATAGGCGACGCGGCGTTCGGTCATGCTCGATCCGCCATCGCTCACGAGGGGAACGGGCTGAATCACGCGCTGGTTCACGCGCAAATCACCGATTGGGATCAAATTCGTGAGGCTGGATCAATGAGGCTTAGCATACTGGCGCAACCCGTGTTCCTGCGCACAGACGCGCCGATTGTACGAGATCGCGTCGGCGACCGCGCTGACTCGTCGTATCGCTGGCGCAGCCTGCTCGGCGCAGGCGCGACGGTAGCGTTCGGTACTGACAGTCCCGTCGAACCGTTCGATCCGATGCTGAATATGTACTGCGCGATCACGCGCCATGGGCCTGAGTCGGCTGAATCCTATCTACCCGACGAGGCGTTCACACTGGACGAGGCGTTCACACTGGACGAGGCGCTGTACGCATACACAGCGGTGGGCGCGCGTGTCAGCGGCGAATCGGACTTGAAGGGACGTATCGCGCATGGTCAGCTCGCGGATTTCGTCATACTGGACGGCAGGCTGAACCCGGACGATCCGCGCGCGTTATTGACGACCAGCGTCCGCGAGACTTTCATATCAGGCAAATCGGTCTGGAAGAAAGTGTAAACACTCATCAGCGATATCGGCCCTCGGGATGAAGTCGCGTTTATTATGCGTTTATATATCGTATAATAGGCGATTATGTCAGACGCGATTTCATCTGGAGGTTGTTATGCAGCCAATTATAGATAAACCCCTGCGGGCGACGGTATTCGCGCCGCGCGTACGTAACGGTAATTTCATGCTGTCAACGCTGGCCGCTTGCGTGAAGATAGCCGCGCTGCTGACGCTGGTCGCGGGTTTGGTGGTCGTGGGCGTGGTTGTAGGCATCGCTAAGGCATATGTTGAAACCGCGCCGGATCTGGACGTGGGCAACTTCGACGATCAGGCGCAGACCTCGTTCATATACGATTCGGCTGGGAACCTTATCATGGACTACAAGGGCACTGAGGATCGCGTGCTGGTCAACATCACCGAGATACCGGAGATGCTGCAGCACGCGTTTGTCGCGATTGAGGACGAGCGCTTCTATCAGCACGCGGGCGTTGACGTGAAGCGCATACTGGGCGCGTTCGTCAGCAACCTGACCAGCAGCTCCACCCAAGGCGGATCGACGATCACTCAGCAGCTGATCAAGCAGAGGTTGCTAAGCACCGAGCAATCCTATAAGAGAAAGATCCAAGAAGCGTACCTGGCCATGGAGCTGGAATCCCGATACACGAAGGAGCAGATACTGGAATCTTATCTGAACACGATCTACCTGGGCGAAAACTACTACGGAGTAAAGACCGCCGCCTATGGCTATTTCGGCAAGGACTTGAAAGACCTGACGCTGCGCGAGTGCGCGATGCTGGCGGGCGTGACACGCAGTCCATACTACTATAATCCAAGAAGAAACTTCTATACACGCAACACCGGCGAATCCCAGAGCGTCGGCATCACCAACAACCGGACTGATTACGTGCTGCGGATGATGTACGAGAATCAATTCATCACCCAGCAGGAATACCAGGCCGCGCAGAATACGTCTACGGCCAATGTGCTCCAGACCGCGCCGGGCAGCAACGAACCCATATATAAGTATACATATTATGTGGAATACGCGCTGCACGACGTCGTCACGCGGATGCTGGAGGTATATCAATACGAGGATACCTCGGCTAACCGAAGCAAGATCGAGAACATGCTGCGCACGGGCGGATACAGCATATACCTGTGCGTCGACCCGGAAATTCAGAACATATTGGACAAGACGCTGTCGGAATGGACCAATTATCCGCGCCTGCGCGATCCAAGCGACAATATATACCGCGCGCGCAACGCGGACGGCACATACACCGAGATACCCCAGCCCCAGGCCGCGGCAGTCGTATACGACTACCGCACAGGCGAACTGAAGGCGATAGCGGGCGGACGCTACCTTCCCACCCAACGTTTAACGCTGAACCGCGCGTGGGAGATGCGTATGCCGGTCGGCTCGTCGATAAAGCCGCTGACCGTGTACGCCCCGGCGCTGGAGCTGGGCGCGTCGCCGGCCAGCATAGTATTCAACATGCCTATACCCATACCCGGATGGAAGAACAGCGAGGGCGAGGATTCGTTCCCGCAGAATTACGGCGGTGGAGGGTATACGGGTGCGGAGACGCTGCGCCGCGCGATGCGCACATCTCACAACACATCGGCCGCGCAGGCGCTGACCAACTATGTCGGTGTTGAGAACGCCTATACATTCCTAAAGATGCTGGGCGTAGACGACCGTAACATCAACAAGGACGGTTACGGTCTGGCGCTGGGCTCCTCCGGGGTCACGCCGCTTCAGATGTCGGTAGCGTTCGGCACGATAGCCAACAGCGGCGTATACCTGCAGCCGGCGTCGTTCTCAAGGGTGATCGACGCGGGGGGGAACGTGATACTCGATACACGCATATCGCAGGAGAAGCGGCAGGTGTTCCAGGCGTCGACGGCTTGGATGATCACCGATATGCTCAAGGAGGCTGTGGAGAGCGGCACGGGCACGTCGGCGAAGATAAGCGGACAGACCGTGGGCGGCAAGACGGGCACGAACAGCGATTATAAGGGCGTGTTCTTTGCGGGCATGACCGGCTGGTACTCGGGCGCGGTGTGGATAGGGCACGATAACTACAAGGCGTTGACGTCGAACGCGACGGGTGGCGATTACGCCGCGCCGTTGTGGCAGGCGTTCATGAAGGAGATTCACACGGCGAAGAATCTGTCGAATCGGGAGATTATCGACGCGTCGCCCGAGGAGGTCGGGTTGGTGAAGGTGACGACGTGCGGGGTATCGGGGCTGCTGGCGACGGACGCGTGCCGCAACGATATCAACGGTTACTCTGTGGTGACTGATTACTGGCGCGAGGGCACTCAGCCGACCGCGTACTGCCCGGTACACCAAAAGTACACCATATGCACCGAGACGGGCTTGATCGCGACCGAGTATTGTCCCTCGACTAAGACCGCGTCGGGTGTATTCATACCGAACGGGCATCCGCTGTATAATCTCACAAGGACGTATAAGAGCACGATAGAGAAATATTTGGGCAAGTTCGCCACGCTGCAGATAAGCGGCGGCGTGAACGAGCTGGACGCGGTGCTGAACGGGATGCAATGCACGCTGCACACGGAACCGGAGTATCAGACGCCCAACTGGACGATCATTGTGGCCGACGGAGCGCCCGCGGACGCCAACCTGGTGCGGGAGGCGCAGGCGCTGATATCGGACGGTTACGCGAGGCTTGCGGCTGTGGGATATACGCTTTCGACGGAGGATTTCCGTACGTTCGCGGAAGCGATCACGATGACCGAGCAGACGCTGTACAGCAACGGCAGCGCGGCCGCGCTGCAATACGCAATGCAGAGCCTGCAGTCGATCATGGCGAGGTATGCGTATTGACGGATTGACCTTGGGTTGACGGCGGCGCATCCGCGCCTTCGGGAAGGGGACTCACGTCCCCCTCCCGACCTCCCTCGTGGAACCCCCTCTGTCGCTGCGGCGACATCTCCCCCTAGGGGGGCGATGAGGGCTGGAGGGACGGGTTGCGTTACGAAATAGACTATCCAGGTACGACCGGCAATCCGAAGCCGGTAGATTGTGTATCACGATGGTCCAGGCGAAGCCTGGTCAGGATTCGAAAGGGCGGATAGCCCTTCGCAGGGTCCGGGACAGAGTCCCGAAACCTCCGTTGTACCCCCATCGGGGGGAAGGGGGGCGTTCCTC
>JAISBH010000147.1 GCA_031266295.1 Oscillospiraceae bacterium
CCCCTAGGGGGGCGATGAGGGCTGTCATTTACTATGCGGTTTGCAAGCAACGTTACTTGCATGATATGGGGCGGCTGACAACCCTCATCGCCCCCTCAGGGGGAGATGTCGCCGCAGCGACAGAGGGGGTTCCCCCGGCGACATCTCCCCCTAGGGGGGCGATGAGGGTTGTCGGTTGCCACGCGGTTCGCAAACAACGTCACTTGCATGATATGGTGCAGCTGACAACCCTCATCGCCCCCTCAGGGGGAGATGTCGCCGCAGCGACAGAGGGGGCGGCTCCTCCCCCTTATCTCCCCAAAATCTCAGCCGCGTCCTGCGGCCCGTACTTGATCATGTGCGTCGCTATCTCCTCCAGCAGATCCTGGTTGGTGATGCTGCCCGAGTGCCCGGTGCGCGGGAACGTCTTGCTGTATCCGCCGTAATATGGATCGACCGTCGTCTCCAGCCAGTCGCCCAATATATACTGCGCGATATTCAGGTAATAGTTGTCCATGTCGCCGCCGCGCAGATGAAGCTTGCCCTCCAGTTGCGGGCCTAGTTCGTCCCAATTGTCCTGCAGGATGCGCGTCAGGTCGTAATGCTCCGACCAGTACGCCACAACCTCGTCGTCAATCTCGCCCGTGATCGGATCCCATACATGCGCCGGATAACCATCCTCACGCAGAGGTGAATATACCGCCTCCCAGATGGCCCACTGACCCAGGCTGGTATCAGTATCGCCGCCTATCGCGCGTTCGTAGTTGTTCTCCTGCTTGATCGTCCAGCGGATATTGCCCAGAGTATCCCGCGCGGACGGACGCTCCGTCTTGACCCAGCCGCCGTCCAGATAGTACGCATTGTCGTCGTCGTACAGGTTCACTATCTGATAGCCGTGGAAGTCCACGCCATCAGGGCACAGCGGCCACGTCCCGCCAAACATGTCAGGATAAAATACCTGCATCGCCAGCGCTTCCCAGCCGCCGGTCGACCCGCCCGACAACGCGCGCGCCCACGGTTCAGCGACGCCGCCGAACGTTTTTTCTATATAAGGAATCAACTCCGTCGTGATAGCCTCGCCGTATGGGCCCATGCTGGCCGTGTCCACCGAGTATGACGTGTCGTAGAACGGCGTCGCGTCGCGGAACGTCACGACGATCATCTCCGGCGCGTCGTTGTCCCAGTACGCGTTGAATTCGTCGTAGGACTCGCGGCCCGTCCTGCCATAGCTCAGCGGAGCGCTCCCTCCCGGGAAGTGCCCCTGATAATACAGCACCGGGTACTTCTTCGCCGGATCATAATCCTTGGGCAGCAGCACGTTCGCGCCCAGATACATATCCATTCCCCAGAAATCAGTGAGCAGCCCGCTCTTTATCTTTATGAACTTCACCAGATCGGTATCCTCATAGTTCCCCTGCTGATCAACCTGACCCTCCGCCAGTTCGTAACCCAGAGGGGTTTCATATGTCAGCTCAAGCGATACGGCGTCGGCGCCGATGCTCACCTCCGCAACGTCGCTGTATAGGTTATATGGGTTGCTCGTGAAGCTCCCGCCGCCGCCATGCTCTGCCATCGCCCATATTGGCGGCAAGTTCTTCCGGTCGAACCGCGTGTACCGGATAAAGAACGCCTGCGCAGCATACTCGCCCTCTGGGACTTCGCTTAACTGCATCGGATAACCGTACACGTCCGGATCGTCGGCGGACAGCGTAATCACGTCGCCGGCCTTCAGCCCGAATACCGTCTTGCCGAATACAGGTATGCCCGTCACATCCAGGTAATCGAACAGCTGATCACCCTCGCCCGGCGTTTCGTAGTCCAGCATGAACAGAACCCTGCCGTTCAGCTTACCCTCGAATGTGTCGGGAACAGTGACCGTGATCGTCAGCGGCGCTTCCTCCGCTATCGCCGCAGGCATAACCAGCATCAGCATGATCAGCGCCATCACGGCGGCGGCCATCCGGCTTGTCTTAGTCGTCATATCCAGCATTTGCCTCCCTAACCATTTATTGTTAACTATACCTGTATAATACGACGCAGCAGCGCCGATCCCTGCTTTCCGCCGTACTTTTCACCGTACTTTCATCGTACTCTCACCTTACTTTTCACCGTAAAAACAACCGCGCATACACTATTGCTAGAGGGGAGGCGAGCATATGCGCTGGCTGGTTGTAGGCGGTGATATGCGATCACAGGCGCTGGCGAGAATCGCCGCGGATTACGGGGATAATGTGGATACTGTAGGGCTGCCCGGAGCGGCTGCCGCCCGAGCCGACGATAAACAGTATGACGCTGTATTGCTGCCGCTGCCCGTCGCCGAGCGCAATGGCCGCATACCTACCCCAATGCTGAACGGCGATCCAGGCGTCGCGCTGGACGATATCGCGCAGGCTCTGTCCGGCACGGTCTGGGGCGGCACGTCAGGCCCGATTCTCACGAGCGCAGTCGCCCTGCGCGGCGGTAGGCTGATCAACCCCAATAACCTGGAGTCATACGCCATCGCCAACGCGCGGCTGACCGCCGAGGGCGCGATAGTGTCCGCGCTTGCGCGGTATCCCGGCTCGATTCAAGGCGCAAATGTGCTGATAGTTGGTTATGGTCGCATAGCCAGATGTCTGGCGAGGATGCTCACAGCGTGGAACGCGTCGGTGACGGTGTGCGCGCGGCACCCTGACGCGCGGGCTTGGGCGGAGGCGGAGGGCTGCCGCGCCGTGACCATAGGCGCGCTGGCCCATGAAGCCGAACGCTGCGCCATACTGTTCCAAACCGCGCCTGTGATGCTGGTGGACGCGTACGTTGTCGCGGGCATGAAGCCGGGCGCGCTGGTATCTGACCTGACACGCGAAGGCGTGGATTTCACGGCGGCGGATGAGCGCGGCTTGATCGCGTGGCGTGACAGCGGCGTGCCGGGACGCTATGCTCCCGCCGCCGCAGGACGTATATTATTCGATATTATTCGTAACGAAACCGAAAGATTGCTGAACTGAAAGGAGTCTAAGTGACACGACATGCCTGACATGCAAAAGATCTCCAATGAGATTACTGGTATAGTTGATAAGACGGCTGACTTGTCAGAGCTGAAAGGGAAACGGATCGGCTTCGCCTTGACAGGTTCGTTCTGTACGTTCGCTCGGGTGCTGAAGGTAATCCAAACGCTGGCTGGTACGGGCGCTATGGTGCAGCCTATACTCTCCTACGCGTCATCGCAGTCGGATACGCGTTTCATGAAAGCGCGCGATCTGTCCGACCAGCTCGAGTCCATCACGGGCAGCGCGCCCTGGACGACGCTTCAGCAGGTGGAGCCTATCGGACCGCAGCGCAAGGTTGACATTCTGGTAGTCGCGCCTGCGACGGGTAACTCGATGGCGAAGCTGGCGCACGGCATCGCGGATACTCCGGCGCTGCTGGCCGTCAAATCCACGCTGCGCAACGGCTCTCCGGTCGTTATAGCCGTGTCCACAAACGACGGTCTAGCCGCCGCCGCGCAGAACATAGGCGTATTACTCGCGCGCAAGCATGTGTTCTTCGTTCCGTTCGGCCAAGACGATCCCAGGGGCAAGCCAGCGTCGCTGGTCGCGCATATGGAGGCGATACCGGAAACGGTGATCTCGGCGCTGAAGGGGGTGCAGGTGCAGCCTGTGCTGATATAATCATAAATAAGCGTTGGTTCGATGGAGGTAATCCCATCGAACCAACGCTTATTGGGTGTTCAACAAAAGCAGTTCCGGTGCCGTAAAGTGGGTTATTCCTAAAAAACGCGCGTATCATAGCTTGACACAATCGGGATAATATATTAAAATATATGATGCGTGCTCGGGCTTCGTTAGCCCCGGGATCCGTGCGCGCAGTTTGAGGCCGACGCACGCGGATGTAGACCAGCGTCCACGCAGCGTTCAGCCTGTAGTAGATTACATTGATTGCTGCAATCCAAGGGGGATTATTGCCTTGAACACGTTTATGGCCAAAGCCTCCAGCGTGGAGCGCAAGTGGTACGTAGTGGACGCGAGAAACCTGGTTCTCGGGCGATTCGCCAGCCAGGTGGCGTCTATCCTGCGCGGAAAGAATAAGCCTATATTCACCCCGCACTGCGATACCGGCGACCACGTTATAATAATCAACGCCGACCAGGTGAAATTGACCGGCAAGAAGCTGGATCAGAAGATATACTACCAGCACTCCGGCTATCCGGGCGGCATGAAGGAAACCCCGTACCGTAAACTGATGGCCGACAAGCCGGAGTTCGCCGTGCGCCACGCCATTGTGGGTATGCTGCCCAAAGGCCCGCTTGGTCGCCAGATGGCTCGCAAGCTGAGGGTGTATGCCGGAGCGGAGCATCCGCACGAGGCGCAGAAACCCGAGCTGCTCGCGCTGTAATATCGGCCTTATCAAGATTGACTTATTAAGTCGGGAGGAACCTACATGCAGGCATCGTACCAGGCCGTAGGCCGCCGCAAGAAAGCGATAGCGCGCGTGCGCCTCGTACCCGGCGACGGAAAGATTACAATTAATAAGCGCGACATAGACCAGTACTTCGGACTAGAGACGCTGAAGATGAACGTCCGCAGGCCGCTGACGTTGACAGAGATGCTGGCGCGGTTTGACGTTCTGGTGAACGTCGTGGGGGGCGGGCTGTCCGGCCAGGCCGGCGCAATCCGCCATGGAGTCGCGCGAGCGCTGTGCAAGGCCGATCCCGACCTGCGCGCGCCGCTGAAGAAGGACGGACTTCTCACCCGCGATCCGCGCATGAAGGAGCGTAAGAAGTATGGCCTGAAGGCCGCTAGACGCGCGCCCCAGTTCAGCAAGCGCTGATTCAGCCGTATATATGGGTATAAGCGGACGATGTCGTCCGCTTTATTTTATTTTAGACGCAGCGACGGGTTTATGACAGGCCGTGTCGTGATATAGTAAATGTAGCGTTGTAAGGGCGGCGTTACGTCGTCCGGGAACAAATGGATCAGCGCGGTCGGGAGGTTATATGGCCGTATATATCGGGAGCAAGGCAAAACCCGCGAGGTTGACTCAACCGGGGGATAACTTCGAGGTAGTGATTATCGGCGGCGGTCCGGCAGGCTTGACCGCGGGTTTGTACGCGGCGCGAGCAGGTCTGTCAACGCTGCTGTTGGAGAAGACGTTCACGGGTGGTCAGGCTGCGACGGCGAACCACGTGGAGAATTATCCGGGGTTTGATAACGGGGTAGGCGGTCCGGAACTGGCGATGGCCATGGAGCGCCAGGCGGCGAAGGCTGGGTTGGTTGTGCGCGCGTCGGGGGTCAGCCGTATGGAACTGAAGGGCGACGTGAAGCGGATCACGCTGGAAGGCGGGATGGTGATCACGGCCAAGGCGGTGATACTGGCGATGGGCGCGCGGCCTAGGAAGACCGGCGTCAGGGGCGAGGCGGAGTTCAGCGGGCGCGGGGTGAGCTGGTGCGCGACGTGCGACGGCTTCGCGATGAAGGGGAAGAACGCCGCAGTAATAGGCGGGGGAAATACCGCTGCGGAGGATGCGCTGTACCTATCAGGGATATGCGAACACGTGACGATCGTACACCGGCGCGCCGAGCTGCGCGCGGATAGATCGCTTGTGAGGAGATTGCTTGAGAATCCGAAGATATCCATATTGTGGGATCATGTAGTAAAGGCGTTCGAGGGCGAGGAGAAACTGCGCGCGATAGAGGTTGAGAACGTGACGAACCATGAGCGTACAAGGCTGCCGGTGGGCGGGGTATTCATCGCTATAGGGGAAGATCCGGATACGTCGCTGGCGAAGGATGAGGTCAAGATGAACCGCGAGGGGTATGTATTAGCGGATGAGGACACGCGCACGAACCTAGCGGGGGTATATGCGGCGGGTGATTTGCGCGAAAAGCCGTTACGGCAGATTGTGACCGCCGCAGCCGACGGGGCTGTAGCCGCCACCGCCGCGATGCAGGACTTGCGCTTCAAGGCGCCGGAGCACGACAATGAGGCGGCACGCGGGGTCAGCGTCCATAGCGTAAACGCGTAAGGGGATCCCCTCTGCCGCTGCGGCGGCGCGGCGCATCCGCGCCTTCGGGAGGGGGATTGAGATCCCCTCCCGACCTCCCCCGGGGAACCCCCTCTGTCGCTGCGGCGACATCTCCCCCTGAGGGGGCGATGAGGGTTGTCGGTTACTATGTGGTTCGCAAGCAACGGAGAACTGGTTACGCTACGAGATAGACTATCCAGGTACAACCGGCAGTCCGAAGCCGGTAGATTGTGTATCACGATGGTCCAGGCGAAGCCTGGTCAGGTTTCGAAAGGGCGGATAGCCCTTCGCAGGGTCCGGGACAGA
>JAISBH010000168.1 GCA_031266295.1 Oscillospiraceae bacterium
GTTGTACCTGGATAGTCTGTTTCGGAACGCAATCCGTCCTTCCATACTCTCGTTCCAAGCCCCAGGGGGAGGTCGGGAGGGGGATCGCAATCCCCTTCCCGAAGGCGCGGATGCGCCGCCGTCCCAGACCCTGCGAAGGGCTATCCGCCCTTTCGAATCCGGACCAGGCTTCGCCTGGACCATCGTGATACACAATCTACCGGCTTCGGACTGCCTGTTGTACCTGGATAGTCTACCTCGTAACGCAACCCGTTCCCCGTTGCTTGCAAACCACATCGTAACCGACAACCCTCATCGCCCCCCTAGGGGGAGATGTCGCCGCAGCGACAGAGGGGGGGCTTCTTCGTCGTCGGGTGTTATTCTTCTCCCAATACCCCCACTATCATCCGCTCAGCCAACTCTATCTGCGCCCCGATCGCCCCTATTTCCACATACTCATTCAGCGTATGCGCGCCGTCCCCCAGCATCCCAAAACCATCCAGCACCGGTATGCCCGCCTTGCCCGCTATCGAGATATCCCCCGCTCCGCCCGTGCGCTCCAACCCCAGCTTTCTCCCTTGCGACTCACCTATGCCCCGCGCTCTCTCATACAACGCGCGCCCCTGCTCACTGGCAGCCAACGCCGGATGCTCCGCCCCGAACGTCAGTTTGGTCGTTGTGCCCGGTACGCCCGGCTCAACGCAGATAGCCTGTATCTTCCGCCTGATCTCCTCCTGATACTCGGGATCAAAACTGCGATATTCCCCCTTGGCCCACGCCGCGTCGGCTACTACGTTCTCCGCCGTCCCTCCCTGTATCACCCCGATAGAGATAGATATGTCGCGCTCATCGTCGCGCAGCGTATACAGCTTGGCTATGCGCTGGCACAACTCCTGTATCGCGCTGGCGCATTCCTTGTACCTTGCCCCGGAATGCCCTCTAATGCCGCCGCACTCCAGCCGAAACGACCTAACGCCCTTCCTCTCCATCACGAAGGCGCCGCCCGGCCTCGACGGCTCAAAACTCAGCGCCGCCGCCGACCCCTTCGCCGTCTCTAGTATCCACTTCCCACTCTCGGGCGAACCCAACTCTTCATCGCAGTTGAGCAACACAACAACCCCATGCTTCGCTGGATCAAGCCTAGTCAGCGCGCACTTCAACGCAGCATGAAGTATCGCAACGCCGCCCTTCATATCCAGCACGCCCGCGCCGCTCGCCTTGCCACCCTCCACCGCGAACGGCTTGGACTCCTCCTGCGGGAAGACGGTATCCATATGCCCTATTAGCATCAGCGGCTTTGATTGATTCCCCCACCGCGCCTCAATGACCGCGCCGACCTTCTCGCATTCGCGCAGTCTCACCGTCATCCCTAGCGCATCGAAGTCCTTCGCCGCCACCGCCATCAGCGCGTCGCCGTTGGATTTCTCCCACGGTCCGGAGGGCATATTCACATACTTAGCCATCAGCGCCATCGCGCCTTCAACATCTACTGTCTTCATTACACCCATTACAGCACCTTCCTAAGGAATTCCTTCGCCCGTGGATTCTTCGCGTTCGTGAATATATCCTGCGGCGCACCCTCCTCCAGGATAACGCCCTCGTCCATGAACAGCACCCGGTCGCCTACCTCGCGCGCAAAGCCCATCTCATGGGTGACTACTACCATCGTCATGCCGTCCTGCGCGAGCGCCTTCATTACGTCCAGCACCTCGCCGACCATTTCGGGATCAAGCGCGGAAGTCGGCTCGTCGAACAGCATCACATCAGGAGACATCGCCAGCGCGCGGATTATCGCAACCCTCTGCTTCTGTCCGCCCGAGAGCTGATCCGGCCACGCGTTCAGCTTGTCGGACAGATCGACGCGCTCGAACAGCGGCTTTGCCACTGCGGCTGCATCCTCCTTGGTCATGTTCTTGACGCGTCGCAGCGCGATCGTCACGTTATCCAGCGCCGACAGATGTGGAAACAGGTTGAATTGCTGGAACACCATCCCGATCCGCTCGCGGATATGATACAGTTCACGCCGGTGCAAGGCGGTCAGGTTCACCCCCTCGAACACGACGCCTCCGCTTTGAGGACGCTCAAGCATGTTGATGCAGCGCAGGAACGTGGACTTCCCGCTGCCCGACGGGCCTATCAGCACGACGACCTCGCCCTTGGTGATCGTGGCGTTGACGCCCTTGAGCACCTGCAGCTTACCGAAACGCTTCTTGAGATCCCGCACCTGAATCAATGGATCGCCCGGCTTGATGTTAATGTTGACGCCGACCTGCCCGTTCACGTTATCGCTCACTCCGCCTCATCCACCTTTCCAGTAACGAGAGCAGCTTGCTGCACACGTATGTCAGTACGAAGTAGATCAGCGCGGCGACGAGCATGGTCTCGATATACAGGTAGTTGGTGGAGGCGATCTTGTTCGCCTGATACGTCAGCTCGTATATCCCGACCGCGTAGAGGATGGAGGATTCCTTTATGATGACAATGAACTCGTTGCCCATCGCGGGCAGCGTGGTCTTGACGGCCTGGGGCAGTATTATATAGATCATCGTCTTCACGCGCGTCATGCCCAGCGATTCGGCGGCTTCGTTCTGACCGCGGTCAATCGCCTGTATGCCCGCGCGGATGATCTCCGCCATATACGCGCCTGAGTTGAACACCAGCGCGAATATACTGATCAGCTCGCGCGGCAGCCGAACCCCCAATTGCGGCAGACCGTACACGAACAGCAGCACCTGCACCAGCAGCGGCGTCCCCCGGATAAACGCGACATACGCGCTGACGACCCACCGTATCGGCGCGAATTTCATCCTCCGCAGCACCGCTATAATAATACCTAGAACCGTACCAAACAGTACGGTCCACATAGCCAGGCGCAGCGTCACAACCACGCCGTTCACCAGCGAAGGAAACTTGCTGACGAATATGGTGTAGATTTTTTCGAATTGGATCATCGTACGGAACGGGCGGCTGAACGCCGCCCCTACTCCTTAATCCTTACTCCTCTTCGGCGGCTACCAGCTGCGCGTTCAGCGCGACGGCGTCGGCAAACCATTGGTCAAACGTGCCGTCACCCTTCACCTGCGCGATATAATC
>JAISBH010000200.1 GCA_031266295.1 Oscillospiraceae bacterium
GCGACCCTCCGGCTGCGTATGCCGCCGGAACGCGTCTGCGATCCAGCATGAACATCGCGCCGACCCCGCCCAATATAACCACCAGCAACCCACCCAACACCCACAGCAGCACCCGCCCGAACGAACCTGCGTCCGGATCATCTAAATCCTCGAGGATAACCGCTGGAGTGGGCGTCGGCGCCGGGGTAGGCTCGGGCGTTATCGTGGGAGTCGGGCTGGGCGTAGGCTTGGGCGCCTGATACACTATCACGGTCTCGTTGGATTTGAACGCTTGAGACACGCCTAGGCTGTTCGCCGCTGCGGCTTCGAACTGGAACCTGCCGCCCATGAACAGCGTGAACTCCTTCGCGCGCACATCCGACTCGCCGGGTTTCAGCTGCGGTATCGTGTATACCCTCTTATCCGCCGCCGACACGACTATCTCGCTTGCGATCTCTTCGCCCGTGTTGCGCACGGTGATGACGAATATCGCCGTGGCCGGGTCGGTGTATATCACGTCGCGATCCGCCTCGATCGATATCTCCAGGATGACAGGCTTCGCGTCCTCGCGGGTATGCACCGTGATTTCATTGGAGGAGAGCGTCAGCGGATTCCCGTTCGCGTCGACGCCCGTTATGTCGAATTTATACGTGCCTGGCGCGGAGACCTTTATGGACTTGGTTTCCTTGTACGTCTTCTTCGCGCCGAGGCTGATATTCTGCGCGATCACGCCCAGCGTCGCGTCCGATATCTTTATCTCTTTGTAAGCGACGCTGCCGCCGTTCTTTATCTCGCACACCAGGTTGACCGAATCGCCTCGGTTCACGACGTCCTTGGACGCTGTGAGCGTGGCCGTGATATCTATCTTGGTCGGCGTGATGGTGATTACCTTTTGCACCGTGCCCGACACGGATTTATCCAACCCCTCGGGGGTATAGTATATTGTGGGCTGCGAGGATACGGTGGCCGCGCCCATCGTGAATGAAAAGGATTTAGTGATCTTAGCGCCGACGATCAGGCTGTCGGTGAACAGATCCTCCTTCTTAATCCCGACGCCCTTGTCCTCTATGTACAGGTTCAGCAGATTCACGTCGCCCGTATTCTCGAATGAATACTCCATCGTGACGGTCTGCCCCTCCTCGGGACTGGCGGGGGTATACGAACGCTGCACATTCAGCTTGTGGTTGACTGGTTTGTTGTATGTGAAGCGCGCAGTGACGTTTGTGGTGGCGTTCTGCGCCTGGCCGTCGACAATGCGCGGATACTGCAGCTTGTATGTGATCGAGCCGGCAGCCAGCTGATCCTGCGTGATGTACCACTCGCCGGTCCAAGCGCGCTGCTCGCCCATTCCCAGCTGCATCGAGCCGCCGGACCCGAACGTGGACACGCGCTCGTTCGCCGGATCGTACAGCACCAGCGCGCCGGGCAGTTCGTCGTCGCCGATGTTTTGAACGTTTATACTGACTTGCACGCTCTGCGGCCCTGTCAGCGTCATCGGCTGTATCTCGATATGCGCCGATACGGGATTGATGTTCCCGCTGTTCTCGCTCGCGTGTGCGCCTGCGACCATCGCCGGGACGCCGCACAGCGCGCCTAATAATCCCGACGCCGCCAATGCCAGCGTCAGTGCGAGCGCGATGCGAAAACGATTCAGCCTTCCGCCGGCGCCAAAGCTCCTATTGCCAAAGCTCCTATGGTAAAGACTCATGTCAACTTCCCCTCGCATATGGGTCTGCGGGCAATATCCGGGATGAACCATCGGACACGCCTCAAGTTTACTGGACACCGATATAACGAATCACACGCTGTGAAACCGTCCCAGCGCAATCAATTTACCTATAAAAATCAAGAATCGCTATGCCTTTTCACAACCAGTCCGGCTAAATTAGTTTAAAATGGCGTTTCTTCTTCCACAACCTCCACTTTTTCCCTGGAAAAAAGGTCGAATGCCTGCTGCTGAACGTCGGGTTTGGGCTGGGGCGCGGGTGCGTTTGAACCCGACTCAATAACGAGTCTCAGCCGCGCGCCGAACGCCCGCTCTATAGAGTCCTCAATGATCTTGACGTTTTCCGGTTTCTTTACATAGTCGGCGTGTATCGCCTTGTCCGGCGTGAACACGACGCGCACGGAGCCGCCGTCAATCCCCGCGAATACCCCCTGACGCAATTGCGCCATTAACGGCGGCTTGGAGCGTGTCAGCATTTCGATGACTTTTGCCCACAGTTTTTTAGGATCGTCGGCGATGGGGGGAGGCGGAGCGCTCGCGGCGGGTTCGGCTGATTTGGGTGATAACGACACGGTCGACCTGCGCATATCGACTGCATTGCCAGAATTTGACGCGGCACTCTGTGCAGCCGTTGTTGGAGTGGCCTGCCTTTCTATATCGCCGACAATACCGTTCACAGTACCTTTGGCAATCAGCTCAGCCAGCTTTCGCTCCAGCGCGTCAACCCTCGCCGCCATCTCCTCCAGCCGCAGCGCGTCCTCCGGCACGCACGCCCGCATGACGGCGATCTCCAGCGTCAGGCGCGGATCGGCGTTCCACTTGTTCGTCTGCGCCGCTTGAGCGAACAGGTCAAGCAGCCTCATCAGGTTATCCATCCTGAATCGCGAGGCCTGCGAGCGGTACCGCTCCGCCGTCTCGGCCGTGACGGCCAACATACGCGGCAGCCCATCCATTATCGTCATCGCCATCAGCAGCGCGCGGATGTGCTCGGACATGTTCGACGCCAGCTCCTGCGGATCCAGTCCGGATAGGAACGCGTCGTTCACCATCCGCAGCGCGGACGCGGCGTCCTTGGCCGCGCATGAGTCGGCCAGCGCGAACAGCGTCTCGGGATCGGCGGCGCCTAGAACGGCGCGGACGCGCTCCTCGGTGATCGCGTCGGCGTTCGTAGCTCGGCATACATCCAGCAGGGACAGCGCGTCGCGCATACCACCCTCCGCCGCTCGCGCGATCAGCCACAACGCGCCCTCGGCGACGGGTATCCGATGCGTCCGCGCAACCAGCTCCAGACGCTCGACAATCAGACGCGGCTCGATCCTGTGAAACGCGTACCACTGGCAGCGCGAGAGGATGGTCTCGGGGAGTTTGTTCGGCTCGGTGGTCGCGAGTATGAATACTATGTGACTAGGCGGTTCCTCGAGCGTCTTGAGCAGCGCGTTGAACGCGTGACGGCTGAGCATATGCACCTCGTCGATGATATACACCCGCCGGCTCGCGATAGCCGGGGGATACATCACCTTCGAGAGCAGTTCGCGCATCTGCTCGACCTGAGTGTTGCTGGCCGCGTCAATCTCAAGAACGTCCATAGCGTCGTCGCGGGACAACGCGTCACACACGGCGCAGTGGCCGCACGGCTCGCCGTCCTCTGGCTGGAGACAGTTGATCGCGCGCGCGAATATCTTCGCGGTCGAGGTCTTGCCCGTACCCCTCGGTCCGGAAAACAGGTAGGCGTGGGTGAAAGATTTGTCGCGGGCCTGCGCGCGCAGCGCGGCGGTGATCGCGTCCTGTCCGATGAGATCGGAGAAGCGCTTTGAACGCCATAACCTATACAGCGCGAGCGTAGGTGAGTCAGGCATACGCGAGTTCATCTCCAATCTGGAACGCCCCCTCTGTCGCTGCGGCGACATCTCCCCCTGAGGGGGCGATGAGGGTTGTCGGTTACCCGCTGCGCGTCATTCTCATAATAGGGTGACGGGGTGACGAGGCCGCCCCCTCTGCCGCTGCGGCGGCATCTCCCCCTGAGGGGGCGATGAGAGTTGTCGGTTACCCGCTGCACATCATTCCCATAATAGGGTGACGGGGTGACGAGGCCGCCCCCTCTGTCGCTGCGGCGACATCTCCCCCTGAGGGGGCGATGAGGATTGTCGGTTACCCGCTGCGCGTCATTCCCATAATAGGGTGACGAGGCCGCCCCCTCTGTCGCCAGAGTGGGCGAGAGAGTAACCGTCGGCAACAAGGAACCCAGAATCCGCCATTATCCGTGCGCCGCGCCTACCAGCGCGCCGTAACTATCCAATCCCATCCCCGCGATTATATCCGGCAGCGCATCCGCTATATCCACTAGCGCCGACGGCTCGACCAACCCCGCCGTACCGACCTGGACAGCCGACGCTCCCGCCAGCGTCATCTCAACCGCATCCCGCGCCGACGAAATACCACCCATGCCAACAATAGGGATCTTGACGGCCTCGTACGCCTGCCACACCATTCGCAGCGCGATCGGCAGCACGCACGGCCCCGACAGCCCGCCGAACGTATTCCCCAGCACAGGCCGCCGCGACCGCAAATCGATGCGCATACCCAGCAGCGTGTTGATCAATGTCAGCGCGTCCGCACCCTCCGCCTCGCACGCGCGCGCGATCTCCGCGACGTCCGTCACGTTCGGACTCAATTTAACCCAAACGGGTTTCTTCGCGGCGCGCTTCACCGCCCGGGTCACATCCCCCGCCGCCCTCGCATCCGTGCCGAACGTCATGCCGCCGTGGCTCACGTTCGGGCAGCTGACGTTGATCTCCAGCGCGGCGATTAAGTCAGATTCGTCGAATCGCGCGGCCAGCTCCGCGTACTCGTCTATCGTGAACCCGCATATGTTCGCGACGATAGGCCCGTCATAGATATCCGCCAGCGCGGGCAGCGCATCCCTCAAAACCCGGTCGACGCCGGGGTTTTCCAAACCCACCGCGTTGAGCATCCCGGACGGGCAGTCTGTCACGCGCGGCAGCGGATTGCCCAATCGCGGCTGAACCGTAACGCCCTTCATTACAGCGCCGCCCAGTCGATTTATGTCGTACAGCCGCGCCGCCTCGACGCCGAACCCGAACGTCCCGCTGGCCGGCATGATCGGATTCTTCAGCCGAACCGAACCGACGCTGGCCGATATATCCACTGGCCGCTGGCAGAATCCCGAAGAGGCTCTTTCCTGTATGTTTACCATGCCAGCGCCTCCTTGTCAAACACCGGGCCTTCCGCGCAGATACGTTTCCCGCCCGTCAGCGTCAGGCAGGTGCATCCCCGGCACAGACCCACGCCGCACGCCATGCGCGTCTCCAGGCTCAGTTGTCCTGGCAGTATGCAGCGACGCTTTACGGCGCGCAGCATCCCTTCAGGGCCGCACGCGTAGAAACGGTCGCGTCCGGCGGAGGCTTCCTCCAGCCGATCCGTCACGCGCATCCCCTCTGTCTCCAGCGTCACCATAACCTCGCAGCCCAGCTCGCGCAGTTCGTCGGCCAGTATTACATCCTCCGACGCCGCGAATCCTAGCAGCGCGGTCGGCTTGACCCCCCTCTTAGCAAACCGTTTCGCCAGCGCGAACAATGGCGGCACACCCACCCCGCCGCCTATCAGCAGCGGCGCGCGGCAGCCCTCCTCATCAAACCCGTTGCCCAAACCCACAAGCGCGTCCAGTCTCTGACCCCAACTTAACGCCGCCAGCGTGCGAGTACCCTCGCCCACAATCTTATATAGTATAACGAAACCTTCGCCGTCCCAGTCCGCGATTGAGAACGGCCTGCGAAGGTACAGCCCGTCCAGCTTGAGGTTGACGAACTGTCCCGCACGGGTTATCGCTTCAGTAGGGCCATTGAGCCTGACGCGGAAAACGTCTCGCGCAACCCGCTCGTTGCTCTCGATTACGTATAATCCCTGACGCACGGTTCAGACCCTCCCGTCATACACGACGCGCCCGCCGATCATCGTCAGCACAGCGCGTCCCCGCACCCTCCACCCGTCGAACGGCGTGCTCCTCCCCTTCGACGCGAACGCGCTGGAATCGATTGTATAGGACGTCGATATATCCAGCGCCGCTATGTCGGCTGGAGAACCGGCGCGCAGTCCCTGCGGGTCGTCGTCCGATCCAAATAACAAGGCGCGCGGCGCGGTTATCATCGCCTCAAGCAGGCGTTCCAGCGTTATCAATCCTGTCATCGCTAATTTCGTATACAGCACAGGGAACGCCGTCTCCAGTCCGACGACGCCCATAACGGATTTGGCCAGCCCGCCTGACTTCTCCCGGGCGGCGTGCGGTGCGTGATCCGTAGCGATCATATCGATCGTGCCGTCGCGCAGACCGTCGATAAGCGCGGCTTGATCGTCCCTCGACCGGATGGGAGGGTTCATGATGAACCTGCCGTCGTCGAGTATATCCTCGTCATTCAGGCATAGGTAATGCGGCGCGGTCTCGCATGTAACGGGCAGACCTTCCGACTTCGCGCGCCGGATTAGCTCGACCGTCTCGCGGCACGACGCGTGCTGAACGTGATAGCGGCAGCCCGTTTCCCTGACGAGCCGCAGATCGCGCTCGACCTGCCTCCACTCGCACGTGCTGGGTATGCCCGGCAAACCAAACCGCCGCGCCACCGCGCCGTCATGGACTCGTCCGGCGTGGCGGAGCGAATCGTCCTCGCAGTGCGCCATGATGGGCTTGCCGACGGCGTGAACGCGGCGCATAGCCTCGCGCATCAGGTCGTCCGATTGAACGCCCTTGCCGTCGTCCGAGAATCCAGCGACACTCGGCGCAAGCGTCTCTATATCCGACAGGGTCTGTCCCAGTTCGCCGCGCGTTATAGCCGCGACGGCTTGAGCGCGTATCACGGCGCCGCGCTCGAATATATCCAGCGAGGATTGCAGATGATCCAGCGTATCCGGCACGGGATTGACATTGGGCATCGCGGCCAGCAGCGTATACCCGCCGCGAGCCGCCGCCGTGGTTCCCGACGCGACGGTTTCTTTATATGAGAATCCAGGCTCCCGCAGATGCACATGAGCGTCCGCGAAACCCTGCGATATTATTAAACCCTCAAGGCCGATAATCCGGTCGGCGTCAATATGAGGCAGCGAATCGCCCACCGCGCTTATCAGCGAGTCCTTCATCGCCACATCCTCACGGCGCAGCCGCCCGTCCCTGAACACCATCGCGCCCGTGAGTAACGTTAACATGCCGCGCCTCCGTTCGGTGACGATGTTGGGGTGATCCCGAGGCGGTATTATACCGGATGGGGGCGGGGTTGTCAAACGGGACAAAATCGCGGCTTTACAAACCGCGCGAAATGTGATAGCATCAGCGCGTAAGAAATTACTGACCGGTACGAAGCGTTACTACGGCGTAAACCCAAACGCGCTGGGCAAATGGAACCAATGGAAAAACGTGAAACCTGAACTGTGATCATTGGGCGCGTTCCCTGTTGCTTTCGTCCAATCTGCGGATTTGGAGGTGGAGGTGCTCTTTATGAAAAACATAATCATTGTCGGCCCGTCAAGAGCCGGTAAAACAACATTGGCGAGAAAAATAAACGAAGAGCTAAATTACTTTGTCGTCAGTCTTGATAAGCTTGTCACCGCGTTTCAAGGGGCATATCCGCAATTGGATATTAGGCTTAATTGGAATAGAGAGAAGACCACAGATAATTTGGCGCCGTTCATTGGTCATTTTCTCGGCACATTTTCATCCAACTACGGCGTTGCATATGAGTTAAACCTGCAGTCGCACGCTGTAAAAGGAAATAGGTTTGTGTTGGAAGGAGGGTATTTTAATTTTGAGAAGATATCGTCCGTTCTGAAAACGTATGGAATAAAAGAATTGAAAGACAATTTTTTGCTTATAGGGTTGGTGCAAAACAAAAAATCGGCTGATGAATTTGTCAGCGATTTTAAGAAATACGATACTGAAGACGATTGGACATATGGTTTTAGCGATGATGAGCTAAGAGAGTATGCCAATCAAGACGCCATTCCATTCAGTCGATCTATGACCGATCATTTAGTGAAATACGGCTTTACGATTTATGATACGTCTAAGGAACGTGAACAGGTTTTTGATCAAATCGTAGAAGATATTAAGTCGAAATTATTATCGCAAATAACGGAGCAAACCCACTAAGGAGTAACCAAAAGGCTGCTCCTTTTTCGTGCCCAGAAAGGAGATGAAACGGCATGGCGGACAATTTCGAGCTGAAGATCGAGCTGATCCCCTCCCCGTGTCACACCGACCAAACTGGAACAATGAACGTGCCGCCATCGACAGCCGACAGTTCCCGCTTTGTGCAGACGAACGCTCCCGCGCCGCAAGGCAGCCGCGCATTATCCAGAACCCTGAACGCCCCGGTAAGTTCCGCCGACGGCGAGGCGGTTTTCTTGATTTCGATAGGATGCAGCTCGCCGTCGCTTTCAAGTATCAGGTCGATCTCCTTGCCGTCCTTGTCGCGGTAATAGTGTGCGGAACACTCTATGCCGTTATTGATGTACGTCTTGATAATCTCTGAAACCACATAGTTCTCCAGTATCGCGCCATTAATCGCGCCGTTCTGAAGTATCTCCGCCGTCGTGTATTTGGTCAGGTAGGCGGCTAGACCTGTATCAAAAAAGTACATCTTCGGCGTTTTTACCGTGCGCTTCAAAAGATTGTTCGAGAATGGACGCAGATAGAATATCACCCCTGACTTTTCCAGCAGCGTCAGCCAGCGCCTCGACGTGTCGTCCGACACGCCAACATCCATGGCGATATCATGGATATTTAGCATCTGACCCGCACGGCACGCGGCGGCGCGGATGAAGTCCTCGAACTGCAGCGTGTTGACGCGATCAATCATGTCGCCGACGTCGCGCTGGATATATGTCTGCATATAGCTGCTATAGAATATATCGCGCTGCGGGAACCTCCCGCTGACGTAACCGGGGAGCGAACCTCTCCAAACGCGCTCGAACTGACCGGCAACGTCGGTCGGCGTGCCGGATTGGACACGGTTCCGCAGCGCC